>NZ_CP059225.1:356027-621203 GCF_014251655.1 Blattabacterium cuenoti | reverse complement strand
ATAATAAAATTTAAAATTTAAAAATTGAATCAAAATTTTTTATATTTCATATTATAAATTATTCAATATCTATTATATTATTCAATCTAGCAAAACATAGGAAGAAAAATAAAATTTTTGATTATAAATAGAGGATTTTCATACCAATCAAAATATGTTGTACTATTATCATCTTACTAAAAGATTAACAATCATTTTTCATATTCAAAAAATTTCTGAATTTTTTCAAAATATAGATTTAAAAAAATGGGGAAGTATAACTCTTATTATAATTATTAAAATATTATTTTTTATATTATTACTAATAATTTTAGAATTTCTTTTCAAAAAAGGAGTACGTTTTATAGGGAGAAGAATTGTAAATTCTACTCATTTTGTTTGGGATAATATTTTATATGAAAATAAAGTTTTTGATAGTTTATCCCATTTTTTTCCACTATCCATTGGATTTGTTTTAATAGAACCTTTTTTTAAAGATTATCATACAATTGTTATTTATATAGAAAAAATATTTGATATCTTATTTGTTTTAATTGTTTTACAATTTTTAATTCGAGTAGTTAATTCTATTATGAGAATAGCTACAAGTGAAAATAATCATCAAACAATAGCTGTTCGATCTTTTTCACAACTACTAAAAATTATATCTATAATATTTTGCATTTTAATTATCATTGCTATTCTTACTAAAAATAACTTGATCACTGTTCTTACTAGTTTAGGAGCGATAACTGCTATTGTTATATTAGTATTTAAAAATACTATTCTTGGATTCGTTTCCGGAGTACAAATGGCTTCTACTAAAATGATTAAGGTTGGGGATTGGATTGGAATACAAAAATACAGTATAGAAGGAATGGTTATAGAAATTAATTTAACATCCGCAAAAATAGAAAATTTTGATAAAACTATAACTAGTGTTCCTACTTATGATTTAATTTCTACTGCTGTAACCAATTTTGAAGTTATGCGAAAAAAAAACATACGTAGAATAAAAAGATCTATTTTATTTAACATACAATCTTTTCATTTTTGCAATTCAGATAAATTGAAAAAATTCCAAGATGTTTGTTTAATAAAAGATTATATTCATAGAAAACAAAGAGAAATAGATCTGTTCAACAAAAAAAAAAATTTGGATATAAGTATTAATAATCTTAACGGAAGAAGATTAACCAATATTGGTCTTTTTCGTCAGTATGCATTAGAATATCTATACCAACATCCAAAAATATCGCAATCTGAAACTTTGATGGTTAGACATTTAGAACCTACTCCTTACGGATTGCCTGTAGAATTATATTGTTTTGTAAAAACATCTGAATCAATCAAATATGAACAAATACAAGCAGGTGTTTTTGATCATTTATTAACAGCAGCTAAAGAATTTCATTTAGAAATCACACAAGTTACTAAAAAAGAATTTTTTTAATATGGTGAAACTAAGTGTAAATTTAAATAAAATCGCCACATTAAGGAATGCAAGGGGTGGAAATATTCCTAATCTTTTACAGGTAGCAAAAGATGTTCAATCATTTGGATGTCATGGAATAACATTACATCCACGTCCTGATGAAAGACATATCACATATAAAGATGTATATGATATAAGATCTGTAATAGTGACAGAGTTAAACATTGAGGGTCGACCTACAGATAAATTTATGGAATTGGTATTAAATGTTAAACCCGATCAAGTAACTTTAGTGCCTGATTTAGACAATGTGATAACATCAAATTCTGGGTGGAATCCTATCATTTACCAGGATTTTTTGAAAAAAAAAATAAAAAAATTAAAAGAATCTGGGATTAGAACTTCTATTTTTTTAAATCCAAATCCTGAATTTATTCCATTTGTAAAAAAAATAGGAGCAGATAGAATAGAGTTATATACTGGATATTTTTCTATAGGATATTTTAAAAAAAAATGGAATTGTATTGATCCTTATATAAAAACGGCTTTGAAGGCTATAAATTATCATATAAAAGTAAATGCTGGACATGATCTAGATTTGGATAATATTTCTTTTTTAATTAAAAAAATACCTTTTATAGAAGAAGTATCGATAGGTCATTCTTTAATTAGTGAAGCCCTTTATATGGGATTGGAGAATACTATTCAAAGTTATTTAAAAAGAATTCAAACATGATAATATTACATTCTAAAGTTTTAGGAAATGGTCCTTCCATGATAGTTTTACATGGTTTATTTGGAAGTGGAGATAATTGGATTTCTTTTGCTGAAAAATTTGGTAAAGATTATCAAATTCATTTATTAGATATTAGAAATCACGGAAAAAGTTTTTTTTCAGAGAAAATGAATTACGATCTTATATCAAAAGATATATTAAACTATATACATTATCATAAATTAGATCACCCTATTTTATTGGGACATTCTATGGGAGGAAAAGCTGTTATGAGTTTTTCTATCAAATATCCAAAAATTCCAGGAAAAATTATCGTTGTAGATATAAGTCCCAATATCTATACGAATACAGATCAAAAAAAATTAATTAGTGTTTTAAAAAAAGTAGATTTCAATATCATCAAAACAAGAAAAAATCTTGATTGTTTCCTAAAACCGTACATTCCTGATACAGAGATTAGATTATTTTTTTCTAAATGTACTTATAGAAAAAAAAATGGAAAACTGGATTTTAGTTTTTTCTTATTTGGAATTGAAAAAAATTATGATTCTTTAATCTATAATAAAATTAATAACGGTTTATATAATGGTCCTACGCTTTTTTTACGAGGAGAATATTCAGATTATATTCTTCCTAAGGACTATGATTCTATACTTAAATTATTTCCCAAAGCAAAAATTTTAACTATAGAAAAAGCAAAACATTGGATTCATGTAGAGAATCCTATTGATTTCTATGAAAAAATAGATCTTTTTTTAAAAGAATATATTTCTTGAATAACTTATGTTAAACATAAAAAAAATAAGAATGAAAAATTATGCAAAAAATTTTTTTAATATAAAAATTATATTACATGAAAATTCTAAATATTTTTTTATAGAAAGTGTGAGATTGTATCAAAAAGGAATATCTCCATGGATAGGAAATAATTGTCGATTTACTCCTACTTGTTCGGAGTATATGATTGGTTCTTTAAAAAAATGGCCTTTTTTTAAAGGATTCTTTATAGGGATTAAAAGAATTATAAGTTGTCATCCTTGGGGGCCATCAGGATATGATCCTATATAAAAAATAAAATGATTATGTATTATATTAATTGGGATCCTATTTATAAATTTCCTTTATGGAAAGGTTTTTTTATTCACATTTATAGTCTTATGTTTATTATTTCTTTTTTATTAGGATGGAGATTTATGAAGTTTCTTTTTAGAAAAGAAAATATTTCTCCAATATATTTAGAATCTTTATTCATATATACTTTTTTTGGAACTTTTATAGGAGCTAGATTAGGACAAGTTTTTTTTTATGATTTTTCATATTTTTCTGATCATTGGATAGAAGTATTTTTTCCAGTAAAAGAAAACGATCATCATTATTTATTAGGAATTATAAAAGGTTATGAATTTATTGGTTATAGAGGATTATCAAGTCATGGTGCAACCATAGGAATTATTCTATCTAATTTTTTTTATAACAGAAAAATACTAAAAAAGTCTTTTATATGGTTATGTGATCGATTATGTATTGGAGTTTCTTTATCTGCTATATTTATTAGAATAGGTAATTTTTTTAATTCTGAAATAGTAGGAAAACCATGTAATCCCAAGTTACCTTTTGCTGTAAAATTTATCCAGATGGATACAGAATACGGAGAAGTAATTCCTAGGCATCCAACACAAATATATGAATCTATCAGTTATTTACTTATTTTTTTATTGCTTTGGTTTTTTTATAATAAAAAAGAAAAAAAAATCCATGATGGATTCTTATCTGGAATATTTTTTACTTTACTTTGGTCTGTTCGTTTTTTATTAGAATTTTTGAAAGAACCTCAAGGAGAAGAATTTATTCAATTTTTATCTTTGAACACTGGACAATGTTTAAGTATTCCTTTCATTATTTTTGGTTTATTTCTTTTTAATTTAGATAGAATTAAAAAATATTTTTTTTGGTTATGAAGAAAATAAATATTTTTTTTTCACTAATGATAATTTTTTTTTGTTTGATTTTTTTTTCTGATAAAAGGAATGAGGATCTTGTTTTAGAATTAGAAAATGTAGGAGATTTATTAGAAATAGAATTTATTAAAGATGGAGAATTATATTTAAAAAATAAAAACCTCGTTATCAAAAAAATAGATGTAGAATTATCTTATAGAGATACAGAAAAAAAAAATGGATTAACATATAGATCTTTTTTAAAAGAAAATAGAGGAATGCTATTCTTATTTCAAGATCGAGAAGATTATAAAATAATAAACATGAAAAACATGCGAATTCCTTTGGATATTATTTATATAAATCAGTTTAATACTGTTCTTTCTATAAAGACCCATATGAATCCGATGATAGAAATAGATATTCCTAAAACTGATGAAAAAAATATCATTAAATATGTATTAGCAATTAATGCTGGAATGTCTAAAAAATGGGGAATAAAAGAAGGAATTACAAAAATAACTTGGTTTTTTAATGGAAAAAATGGAAATTGATTATAATTTTAAATCGTAAAGATTATGGTTCGTATATCTGATAAAGCTAGAAATAAATTAATCTCTCTTATGAAGAAAGAGGGTTTTACTAAGGAAGTTTCCTTTATAAGGTTTGGAGTTAAAAGTGGAGGCTGTTCAGGAATGTCATATGAACTTACTTTTGATCAAGAAAAACAAAGGGAAGATCTATATTTTCAATATGAAGGAATGAAAATATTAGTAGATCAAAATAGTATTCCTTATTTGAAAGGAACGATTTTAGAATATTCAGATGGATTAAATGGAAAAGGATTTTATTTTAAAAATCCTAATGCAAAACATACTTGTGGATGTGGAAAAAGTTTTTCATCAAAATGAAAAAAAATAATAAAATACTGGATAATTTTACAAAATCAGAATATCAATATGGATTTTATACTCCGATAAAATCAGATAAAATTTCAGTAGGATTAAATGAGGATGTAATTAGAAAAATTACAAATAAAAAAAAGGAGCCAACATGGATGTTAGATTGGAGGATAGAATCTTATCAAATATGGAAAAGTATGACCCCTCCAAAATGGGCAAATATAAGATATACCGTACCTAAATTTCAAGAAATTAGTTATTATTCTGCACCTAAAAAAAAAATAAATTTAAACAAGTTAGAAGAAGTGGATCCTGAATTAATAGAGACATTCAATAAATTGGGAATTCCTATAGAAGAAAAAAAAATTCTTTCAGGTGTAGCTACAGATATAGTATTAGATTCCGTTTCATTGGCCACTACATTTAAGAAAAAATTAAAAAATAAAGGGATTATATTTTGTTCCATCAATGAAGCTTTGATAAAATATCCAGATATTGTTAAAAAATACTTAGGAACGGTTATTTCTAAAAAAGATAATTTTTATGCAGCTCTTAATTCAGCTGTATTTTCCGATGGATCATTCTGTTATATCCCAAAAGGGGTTCGTTGTCCTATGGAATTGTCTACATATTTTCGAATTAATGAAAATGGAACTGGACAATTTGAAAGAACGTTAATTATTGCAGATAAAGACTCTTATGTTAGTTATTTGGAGGGATGTACAGCTCCACAAAGAAAAGAAAATCAATTACATGCAGCTGTAGTTGAGTTAATAGCTTTGGAAAATTCTGAAATAAAATATTCTACTGTTCAAAATTGGTATCCTGGAGATAAAAAAGGAGAAGGAGGTGTTTTTAATTTTGTAACTAAACGTGGATTATGTGAAAAAAAAGCTAAAATATCCTGGATTCAAGTAGAAACGGGGTCTTCTATTACTTGGAAATATCCATCTTGTATTTTAAAAGGAGATTTTTCTATAGGAAATTTTTATTCTTTAGCTTTAACTAAAAATTTTCAACAAGCTGATACAGGAACTAAAATGATTCATATAGGAAAACATTCAAAAAGTATTGTTATATCAAAAGGAATATCTTCAGGAAAATCTCAAAATAGTTATAGAGGATTAGTAAAAATAGTCCCTGAAGCAGAGTATTCTAGAAATTTTTCTCAGTGCGATTCTTTGTTAATAGGAAATGAATGTGGAGCACATACTTTTCCCCATATTTCTGTATCTAATCCTACTTCTCAAGTGGAACATGAGGCTACTACGTCAAAAATTGGAGAAAATCAGATTTTTTATTGTAATCAAAGAGGAATAGATACAGAAAAAGCTATTTCTTTAATAGTTCATGGTTTTAGTAATGAAATATTAAAAAAATTACCTATGGAATTTGCAGTAGAAGCTAAAAAACTTTTGGAAATTTCTTTAGAAGGATCAATAGGATAAAATGGGAATTGAATTGTAAATTAATTGAAAAAATTATGTTAAATATAGATAATTTACATGCTTCTATAGAAAAAAAAGAAATCCTTAAAGGAATCAATTTAAAAATAAAAACAGGAGAAACTCATGTGATAATGGGTCCTAATGGATCTGGAAAAAGTACTCTTGCTTCTATCATAGCAGGAAAAAAAGAATATGATATAACTAAAGGAAATATTTATTTTTTGAATAAAAATTTAAATAATTTTTCTACAGAAGAACGTGCTCATTTAGGAATTTTTCTTTCTTTTCAACATCCAGTAGAAATACCTGGAATTTCTATCATTAATTTTATTAAAACAGCTATCAATTCTACTCGTAAAGCGAAAAATTTGGATAAAATGTCTTCTAAAAGAATATTAGAAAAAATAAAAGATAGTGCTTATCGATTAGATATTGAAAATAATTTCATTTATCGTTCTTTAAATGAAGGATTTTCAGGAGGAGAAAAAAAACGTAATGAAATATTTCAAATGATAACATTAGATCCATTACTGTCTATTTTGGATGAAGTAGATTCAGGATTAGATATAGACGCTTTACGTATAGTTTCTAAAGGTATTAATACCTTTAGAAATAAAACTAATTCTATTTTAATTATTACTCATTATAAAAGACTATTAGATCATATTCTTTCAGATTATATCATACATATTTTGTATGATGGAAAAATTGTTTTATCAGGGGATTATAAATTAGCTGAAAGATTAGAAAAAGAAGGATACGATTGGATTAATAAAAAAAAATAAATAATCAATAGATTATTGTATATTATAATATTTATTATGCAATTAAAGGAAAAAATAATTTTATTGATATCAAATGATAAATATTATTCTAGAATAGAAAATAATACTTATGTTTCTTATTTACAGAGAAAACACATTGATTTTTTTAAAAAAAAAGGATTTCCTTCTTCTGTTACACATGAAGAATGGAAAAATACGGATATTAATTCAATTATTAATCAGGATTATCATATTATTTTTTTTGAATATGAAAAAAAAGAAAATATAGAATATAATAAAATAGAAGAATTAACTTTTTTTAAGAAAAAAAAAGAATCTTTTCTTCTTATTTTTATAGATGGGGTCTATTATTCGTCTTTTTCTCAAACAAAGATAGAAAATAAAAACGTTGTTTTATCTAATATAATTTCACAAAAAGAGAATATAATCAAAAGTTATTATGGAAAACTTTCATATGAATATGATGCTTTTTATACTTTGAATACTTTTTTATCAAAAGATGGGGCCTATATTTATATCCCTAACCATTTTATTTTAGATAAGCCTATAGAAATATTACATATTTCTACAGGGGATCAATATCCAGTCATGTTAAATCCGAGAAATTTAATTATAGTAGGAGAACATTCTTCTGTTCAAATTATAGAACATCATAAATCCCTAAAAAACCATTTATCTTTTATAAATTCTGTCAGTGAAATTTATGTTTCTAATCATAGTAAAATTGATTATTATAAAATACAAAATAATTTTAACAAAATATCAATCATAGATAATACATTTTTTAAACAAAAAAAAAATAGCAAAAGTTCTGTTTATACTTTTTCTTTTCAAGGAAATTTCATTAGAAATAATTTGAAATTATATTCTTATGGAGAAAAAACTTATTCTTATTTATATGGAATTTCGCTTTTATCAGAAAAACAATTTGTAGATCATCATACTTTTATGAATCATTCATATTCAAATGCTTTTAGTTTTCAATTATACAAAAATATTTTGTTAGATAAATCTAAAAGTATTTTTAATGGAAAAATTACTATTGATAAATGGATAAATAATATTAACGCTTATCAAAGAAACAATAATATTCTTCTTTCTAAAGAAGCTTTTATATATGCTAAACCTCAATTGGAAATTTATTCTAAAAATGTAAAATGTTCACATGGATGTACAATAGGGAATATTCAAGAATATGAATTATTTTATCTTCAATCAAGAGGGATATCCAAAAAGTATGGAACAATTTTATTGTTACTTTCGTTTTTAGAAGAAATATTGAAACCTATTCATATTTTTGAATTAAGAAAATTTATCTATAAAGAAATAAATCTAAAATTAGATAAATATTTATTATAATGTTTTCAGAAGAAGAAATACAGGAAATAAGAAGTTTGTTTCCCATTTTAAAAGAAAAGGTAAATACTAATAAACCTTTGGTTTATATAGATAATGCTGCTACTACTCAAAAACCTTTACAGGTTATTCAAGCCTCTAAAAAATACTATTCTACGATAAATGCTAATGTTCATCGTGGATTGCATTATTTAAGCCAAAAAGCTACTATTTATGTAGAAAATGTTCGAGAGAAAATTAAAAAATTTATTCATGCGAAACATTCTTCGGAAATTATTTTCACAAAAGGGTGTACAGAATCTATTAATTTAGTAGCTTCTAGCATAAATGATTTAATCAAAGAAGGAGATGAGATTATTATTTCTTGTATTGAACATCATTCTAATATTGTTCCATGGCAAGTTCTTTGTAGGAATAAAGGAGCTATATTAAAAATAATTCCTATTGATGAAAACGGTTTTTTAAAATTAAAAGATTTTGATTTTTTGATTTCGAAAAAAACAAAATTAGTGTCTGTTAGTCATATATCTAATGTTCTTGGAATTATAAATCCTATTAAATATATTATTCAAAAATCTCATGAATATGGAGCTATGGTATTAATTGATGGAGCTCAAGTACCATCCAATTTATGTTTAAATATGCAAGATTTAGATGTTGACTTTTATGCTTTTTCCGCTCATAAAATGTATGGACCTACTGGAATTGGGGTATTATACGGAAAAAAAGAAATACTAGATTCTATTTCTCCTTATCAATTTGGAGGGGAAATGATTCGAAATGTAAGTTTTGAAAAAACAACTTATTTAGATTTACCATTTAAATTTGAAGCTGGAACTCCAAATATAGAAGGAATTATTGTATGGGGTGCTGCTATCGATTTTATCGAAAAAATAGGAATCATAAATATTCAATCTTATAAAGATAAACTTTTAAAATATGCGTTTCAACGTTTGAGCGATATAGATGGGATTCAATTATATGGAGATATAAAAAATTTTTACAAAAAATCTAGTATTATTTCCTTTAATTTAAAGGAATTACATTTTTTTGATGTAGGTAGTGTTTTAGATCAATTAGGAATTGCTGTTCGAACAGGTCATTTATGTGCACAACCTTTAATGAACTTTTTTAAAGTTTCAGGAATGATTCGTGTTAGTTTCTCTATATATAATACTTTTCAAGAAATAGATTATTTGTTTAAAGGACTTTTAAAAGCTAAAAAATTGTTATTTAAATAACTCACTCAATATGACTTACGCTATTGTTAATATACAAGGAAAACAATTTAAACTTGTTGAGAATAAGTATGTTTATGTTCCTTTTCTTTCTTCTATAAAAGAAGGAGAAAGAAGATTTTTGAATCAAGTTTTATTTTTTTCTAAAAAAGGGATTTCCGTAGAAATAGGCACTCCTTTTTTAGAAAATATAAAAATTGAAATAGAAATTTTACAACATGTAAAAGGAAAAAAAATTATTATCTTCAAAAAAAAAAGAAGAAAAGGATATAAAATAAAAAATGGATTTAGACCTTTTTTTTCAAAAATTAAAATAATTTCTTTCATATTAAATAATAAGATAAATAGTAATTAAAAATGGCTCATAAAAAAGGTTCAGGAAGTTCTAGAAATGGGAGAGATTCTATAGGAAGAAGATTAGGAGTAAAAATATATGGAAATCAATATGTAAATGCAGGAAACATAATAGTTCGTCAGAGAGGAACTAAACACCATCCAGGTGAAAATGTAGGAATAGGAAAAGATCATACTTTGTATGCTATAAAAAACGGTTTTGTTTGTTTTAAAAAGACAAAAAACAATAGATCAGTTGTATCAATTATTGAGAAAAAGTAAGACTGGGTAGTTCAATCAGGATAGAACAACAGTTTCCTAAACTGTAAGTTGTGGGTTCGAATCCCGCCCCGGTTACAAAAGAATGGTCCCAGCAGGATTTGAACCAGCGACTCCCTGATTATGAGTCAGGTGCTCTAACCGACTGAGCTATGGGACCTTAGTTATATACAAAAATATGAAATTTTACAAAATTATTTATTTTTCTATTCTATATTTTTTATAATATTTTTTATTGATTCAATTAGTGAAATTTTTATGAAAGAAATTAGTATTATTAAAAATGAAAAATTATCTTCAATATTTTCCATAGAAATAGCAGAAATATTAAATAAACTAAATAAAGAAATTCGAAATCGTAGTAAAAGTAAAGAAAAATTTTTACTTACTTTAATTAGAGTATATATTACTTCTGATATGAATTTAATAAAAGTATATATTAGTATGTATCCTTTTTTAGATCAAGATGTTTTAGAATATATTCGTTCTCAATCTAGATTCTATAGAAAATTGCTTTCTAAAAAATTAAGATATCGTGTGAAAAAAATACCCAAATTAGATTTTATCGTATTCAAATAAATCATTATTGGAAATAGAATTTAACATAGCAATACGTTACTTTTTTTCTAAAAAAAGAATTAACATTGTTAATATTATCGTTTTTCTATCTATTTTATCTTTATCTATTTCTACATTTTCTATGTCTACAATTTTATTTGTTTTTTCAGGATTAGAAAATTTTAATAAAAAATTTTATAAAATTCATTATCCTGATATAATCATGTCATTGTTCAATGAACAAAATTTATTTATGGATAATGATAATATTCTAAAAAAAGAAATAAAATCTGTAAAAGGGATTGCAGCTATTTCTGAAACTATGGAAAAGAAAATTTTTTTATATTATAAAAATCATAATTTTTTTATTCCTTTAAAAGGAGTGGATAAAGAATACGAAAAAGTTATGAAAAACTTTAAAAAAATAGATTTAGTAAATACTTCATATCCTGATTATTTGAATATATATGTAGGAAGTAATTCTATAATGAATTATTTACCAATTATATATTATATGAATATTCCTAATAGAATATTTTTTTTTTCTTATAAAAGAAAGAAAAATTCTTTTGTTCCATTTTTTATAAAAAAGAAAATTTTGGTAAAAGGAATTTTTACTTTTTCTTCAAACATGGATATCCAATATTTATTTTGTAATCTATATAATTTGCAAGACATAATAAAAGAAAAAGGAGTTCATACATTAGAAATAAAAATTCATGATAAAGCAGACGTTAAAAAAATAAAAAAAAATTTATTAGATAAATTTGGATCCAAGTTTAAAATAATCACAAGAACAGAAAAAGAAAAAGCTTTTTATAAAATTTTTAAAACAGAAAAAATCTTTCTTTATTTTTTATTTGGGTTAATGATATTTATCACTAGTTTTAATTTATTTAGCGCTATTTATATTTTACAATTAGATAAATTAAATGAATTGATGATATTTTGGAATATGGGGTTCTCTTTATATAGAATTAAGACTATTTTTTTTTATATAGGTTGTATAATTACGATTATCGGATGTTCTAGTGGTTTATTAATTGCATACATAATTTCTTATATGCAAGAGATGTATCATTTTTTTAAAATAGGATCAAAAATTCCTTTTCCTGTTAAAATTACAATGGTAGATTCTTGGATAGTGGTTAGTATTATTTTCATTGTAGGAATAATTATATCTTTTTTTTCTTCTAGAAGAATTGAATTGATCACATAATTTTTTATTATTATAAATAATATGTCTTTAAAGGGACGGAAGCTTCTACATTAAAAAATATTTTTTTTGCTTCTTTTTCAAATGTTTTTATATTAGGGAATCGATTAGAATAGTGTCCTAATAATAGTTTTTTTACTTTAGCTTTTTTTGCTATATAAGCGGCTTGGTTTGCTGTAGAATGTCCTGTATTAATAGCTCTATTTTCTTCTGTTTTTAAAAAAGTAGATTCGTGATATAATAAATCTACATATTTTATATGTTCAATTATAGGTAAATAAAAAGAAGTATCTGAACAAAAAGCATAAGATAATATTTTTGGAGGATCAAATGTTAATTTTTTGTTTGGAATGATTCTACCATTATTTGTTTTAAAATCTTTTCCTAATTTTATATCTTTGTAATTTGTAATTCGTATATCAGGAATTTTTCGAATTTCCTCTATGTTTAATTTTCTATTGCTAGGTTTTTCTTTAAAAAGGAATCCATTAGTATAAATTCTGTGTTTTAACGGAATAGAAAAAACTTCTATTTTATCGTTTTCCATGATTTTTTCTAATTTTTTAGATGATAATTCTATATGATCTATATCATATTTAAGTTTTGTATAAGACCATTTGAAATGAACATTTATAATCTCTTTTAATCCTTTTGGAGCGTAAATATTGATTGATTTCTCTCTTCCCAATAAATGAAATGTAGATAATAATCCAATTAAACCAAAAAAGTGATCTCCATGTAAATGAGAGATAAATATATGCATGATTTTATTAAACTTTACTTTTGCTTTTCTTAATTGAACTTGAGTTCCTTCTCCACAATCAATAAGAAAGTAAAAACCTTTCATCTCTAATATCTGAGCAGTGGGATGAAATTTATTTGTAGGTATAGAAGAGTGACATCCCAAAATAGTTAATGAAGGTTTTTTCATTATTAAAAATTTATATGATTTACAAATTAATAAAAGTTTTTGTTTTTATGACTTATTTTATTTTCGATATAGGTTATTTATCCATTTAAATATTTTACTTCTAATCTAAATAAAATATTCTGAAAAATATGGATTACTTGTTTTTTTTAATTGGATATTATGAAACTATTTTTTTTAATAGTATTTCCATATTCAATGAATGAATATGGAAATATTTTAAAAAAACAAGTATGAAAAATGAAATGTATTATCCGAATACGAATTAAAAAATTTTATTTCTTCTTTTTTTTTATCTACCTGATATGTTATTGTTTTAAATATTTTTCATACTTTTCTACTTTTTTTATATAGAAAAAAACATCCGGTAATTATAATAGTAAAAATTATCATTAATACTATCCAAAAATTGGAGTTTCTTTCTTTTGAAAGAACTTTTTCATTTTTTATGAAAAAAAACATTATAAATATTGCAAAAGCATTGTTAAAAATATGTAATAATATACAGTTTATAATGGAAGAAGTAACAAAATAAATAAAACCTATGAAACTTCCAATGACAATACCACCTACAAATTGCCATGGATTCATATGAGTTAATCCAAATAAGAATGAAGAAAATAAAATAGCTTTCATTGGATGTATTTTATTTTTTAACATTCCATTTAAAATAATACCTCTAAAAAAAACTTCTTCACATATAGGTGCTAATAATACTGTAGTAGAAAAAAAAGGAATTGGATTTTGAACTTCCTCTTTCAAAAATTCTTCAATTTTCTTATACATATCTCCTAATATAGGCCCTTCTATTGGAACTAATGAAGAAAGATGTTCATTTAGAATAATCACGCAAAACATCATACAAAAAAGAATAAGATAAATATACCATGGAGATAATCTCATAGATAAATCTATAGTTAGATTTTTTTTTTGAGCTTGATGAGAAATAAAAACGAACAAAAGAATAAAAGGGATAGTATATGATATTGAAAAAATCATACTTTCAGGAAAATTGATAGAAATCAATAATTTTCTAAAAATGGCATTGAAAAAATTTAAAGCAGTAAATGCTACTATTAATAAAAAAGCTTCGATGTAATTGATCTTAAAATAATTCTTCATATATTAAAAATTCGTATAACTAAATAAATTATCACGTTCATTGTCAATGTTTTATATTTTTATGATATAATTTTTAAAACTAAAAAAATTTGTAAATAGTTTATTTTTATTTTAACCATTATTATTCTTTTGAAAGATTTCGAAAGATAAAACAATTTTAAATAAATAGAATTTAAAAATTATAATTTATGTTAGTTTTTGATATAAAATCTATATTTCGTAATTATGATATATTGAAAGATAATAGGATTATTGCTTCTAAGATTTTTAGGTATTCTAAATTATTGGAAATGATGAAAAAATATAGAAGTATATGTTCTATAACTCCTATAGGATTATCTGTAGAAAAAAGAATTATATTTAAAATAAAATGGGGGGTAGGAAAAATAAAAGTATTAATTTGGTCTCAAATGCATGGAAATGAAACTACAGGAACAAAATCTATATTTGATCTTCTTCATTTCTTTTTTAAAAATAGATATCATGATTTGATCAAATTTTTATTTGAAAACTTAACAATTTTATTCATTCCTATGTTGAATCCTGATGGATCTGAAAAATTTCAAAGAAGAAACGCTATAAATATTGATCTAAATAGAGACGCTATTCGTTTACAATCTCCGGAAATACAAGTTTTATTCAGAGAAATACATAATAGTAAGCCCTACGTCTTATTTAATTTGCATGATCAAAGAAGTATTTATAATATTGGAAATAAATTTTTTAATCCTGCAATTATATCTTTTTTATCTCCTTCTATAGAAAAAAATGAGGATTCTATAAGTAGAAAACAATCAATGGGAATCATCTATTTCATGACTAAAGAACTTAAAAAAATATTACCTAATGTAGGATCAGTAGGTAGATTTTCTGATGCATATTATCCTACAGCAACGGGGGATAACTTACAAAAAATAGGATATCCTTGTATTTTACTTGAAGCTGGAAATTATCCAAAAGATTTTCAAAAAGAAAAAATTCGAAAATACAACACTTTATCTATTCTTGCAGGAATTTATTTTATTTCTTATCGATATAAATATCTTGAAAAAGATTATAGATATTATTTTACTATTCCAAAAAATAAAGATATTTTATTAGATAAAATATATAGAAAAGTTCAAATCCTAAAAGGGAAAAAAAAGTATTTGATAGATATAGGTTTAATTAATTTTGAAAAATTTGACTTGAAAAAAAATACTCTTTCTTTTATTCCAAAAATTGTAGATATAGGAGATTTATCTAATTTATTTGCATATGAAGATATTATGATACCTGGTCAAAAATTTTATGGAAAAAATCTTCCAGAAATTGGGGATATGGAACATTTTCGAATTTTTTGATTTTATTTTTTAAAATTGGAAACCGTCAATTTTTTTCTTCCCTTTTTTCTTCTTCTAGATAAAATCATACGACCTTTCTTGGTGCTCATTCGTTTCATAAATCCATGAACATTCACTTTTTTTCTGTTAGAAGGTTGGTACGTTCTTTTCATACACACACAATTTATTTTTTCTTATTTATTTCTTATTATTATTTTGTTTTTTTTCAATGATTTTGAAAAAAATAAGAAAAAAATAATAAGATCAAAATTCCCATCATAAAACCTATGAAAAAAAAAATAATACGTCTTGAAATATTCATGGTTTTATATATTTTATTTCAGTATATCCAACAAAAATTAATTTTGTATTAAGTAAAGATTTTTATCTACAAAATTATTAATATACTTATAAAAAACACAAGTATTTATTTTTGTTGTAATATACAAATAAAAATAAGAAATATTAGTTTTTTTTATTAAGAATCAATTATAATATATGCAATTTTTAAAAGAATTATTCAAAAAAGTTGATAAAAAAAAAGAAGAAAAAAAAAATGTTTTTGAATTTGACTTAGAAAAAAATCCTATTCTGGATATAAAAAATATTATGAAAATTTTACCTCATAAACCTCCATTTCTTTTTGTGGATAAAATTATAGATATTACAGAGAATAGGATCATAGGAGTAAAGAACGTTACTATGAATGAATATTTTTTTATAGGTCATTTTCCCAATGAACCTATTATGCCTGGAGTTTTGCAAATAGAAGCTATTGCTCAAGTTGGAGGAATTCTTGTATTAAATAAATTAAATAATCCAAAACTATATTCCACTTATTTTTTAAAAATAGATAACGTTAAATTTAAACATAAAATAATTCCTGGAGATATTATTATTTTTCAAGTGAATTTATTAGAATCTATGAAAAGGGGAATTGTTCATATGAAAGGAAAAGGATTCGTGAATCATAAACTTGTGGTAGAAGCAGAAGTTATGGCAAAAATAGTTAAAAATAAATAATAGTCATAATCTATTAAATATTAGAAAAAATTTCAATAAAAGAATTGTTGTTTTTATTAAAAAAAAACATAGGAAAAAGTAAAGAAATCATGAATCAATTTATTACAAAAATAATAATTTTGATTTATAAAGAATTCTTCTTGTTTTTTATTTTTTCAACATTATCCGAATAATATAGTAAAATTTGTGAAAGTACAACAAATAATTGAAAAATAAATCGAATTGATTATTGTTTTATTCCTAAATGAAAAAAAATACTAGTAAGATTCGTGTAAAAAAATAAATACATCTAATATCTAATAATAGAAATATTCTATCTACTATCTATATAGTAATAGAATAATAGAGAATAGAGAAAGATATAGAATTAGATAATCAATAAAAAATAAAATTATTTATGAGCATTTTAATAGATAAAAATACTAAGGTTATTGTGCAAGGATTAACAGGAAAAGAAGGATTATTTCATACTGAACAGATGATAAATTATGGAACCTCTATAGTAGGAGGAGTCACTCCAGGAAAAGGGGGAAAGATTTATTTAGGAGTCCCTATTTTTAATACTGTTGAGGAAGCGGTTAAAAAAACAGGAGGATATGTTAGTGTTATTTTTGTTCCTTCTTATTTTGCTTCAGATGCTATTCTAGAATCTATTTCAATGAATATGAAAATTATAGTATGTATTACGGAAGGAATTCCTGTTTCAGATATGATAAAAGTAAAAAATTTTTTATTAACAAACAAAAAATCTACTAGATTAATTGGACCTAATTGTCCTGGAATTATATCTCCAAAAGAATCAAAAGTAGGAATTATGCCTAATTCAGTTTTTAAAAAAAAAGGAAGAGTAGGAATAATTTCTAGATCCGGAACCCTTACTTATGAAGCTGCAGATCAAATTGTAAAAAATGGTCATGGAATTTCTACAGCTATGGGAATTGGAGGAGATACGATTATTGGAATGAATATAAGGGAAGTTATGGAATTGTTTTTAGAAGATATAGAAACGGAATGTATTGTGATGATCGGGGAGATAGGAGGTAGATTAGAGATTGAAGCTTCCGAATGGATGAAAAAAATATTGAAAAATAAAAAACCAGTAATAGGTTTCATAGCAGGACAAACGGCTCCTAAAGGAAGAACGATGGGACATGCAGGAGCTATTATAGAAAAAAAAATAGAAACTGCACAATCAAAAATGAATATTCTGAGAAATAATGGAATACATATCGTCAAATCTCTAGAAGATATAGGAAAGACAGTGTCCGAAATTATTCATTAAATGAATAATAAATTTTTATTCAAAAAAAAATGGAAAAATTCTTGATAGTAGGGTTAGGTAATCCAGGAAATTTATACGAAAAAACAAGACATAATCTTGGTTTTTTTATTTTGGATAAAATTGCAAAAAAGTATTTTTTTTCTTTTTCAAAAAAAAAATTAGGTTATATTTCAAAACTAAATTATGATAAAAAATTACTTTTTTTTTTAAAACCTTCTACTTATGTTAATCATAGTGGAAAAGCTGTAAAATATTGGATGATAAAAGAAAAAGTTTTTTTGAATAATATTCTTGTGATATCTGATGATATTTATCTTGATTTTGGAAAATTTCGATTAAAGGGGAAGGGTGGAAGTGGAGGACATAATGGGTTAAAAAGTATAGAAAAAGAAATAGAAACTTATCATTATGCACGGCTTCGTTTTGGTATTAAAAATAATTTTGAAAATAAAATAGATTATGTATTAAGTAATTGGACAGATCAAGAAATGGATTATTTACTTAATCAATTAGATGTTGGTCTTAAAATAGTGTTTTCTTTTGTAGAAAATGGATTGAAAAGCACGATGAATTTGTTTAATAGTAAATAAATTTTATAGAATTGTTATTGTTAGAAAACCTTGTAGTTTAAATAGGATAGAATATAGGATTCCGATTCCTATGGTATGGGTTCGAACCCCTTCAAGGTTATTTTTTATTAGATATAAATCAAGTTAATTTTTATGATTCATTATATTCGTAATTTTTGTATTATTGCACATATTGATCACGGAAAAAGTACATTAGCGGATCGTTTATTAGAATTGACAAAAACAGTTTCTGAAGGAGAAAAAAATCAATTATTAGATGATATGGAGTTGGAAAGAGAACGTGGAATAACTATAAAAAGTCATGCAGTTCAAATGGAATATAAATATCAAGATAAAGTATATATTCTTAATTTAATAGATACACCTGGACATGTAGATTTTTCTTATGAAGTATCGCGTTCTATTGCTGCTTGTGAAGGAGCGTTACTTATTATAGACTGTACTAAAAGTGTGCAATCTCAAACTATATCTAATCTTTCTTTAGCCTTAAAAAAAAATCTTGTAATCATACCAGTTTTAAATAAGGTTGATTTATTGGATTCCATTCCTGAAGAAGTGATTGTAGAAATCATGGAATTGGTAAATTGTAAAAAGGAAGATATTATTCCTGTTAGTGCTAAAAACGGATTAGGAATTTCTAATGTTTTAAAAGAAATTATTACACGTATTCCCGCTCCAAAAGGAGATGAAAAATCTCCTTTACAAGCTATTATTTTTGATTCTTTATATAATCCATTTACAGGAATTGAAGTTTTTTTTAGAGTAAAAAATGGTTGTATTAGAAAAGGACAAAAAATAAAATTTATGTCTACAGGAAAAGTTTCATTTGCTAATGAAATAGGAACGTTGAAATTAAAACGTATTTCTAAAAATAAAATAGAAACTGGAGATGTTGGATATATGATTTCTGGAATAAAAAATACTTGTGAAGTAAAGGTTGGAGATACAATGACAGATGCTAATAATCCAGTAGATAAAAAAAATGTAGAAAAATTTGAAGAGGTAAAACCTATGGTTTTTGCAAGTATTTATCCAGTTCATTCGGATAAATATGAAGAATTAAGTGCTGCTATAGAAAAATTACATTTGAATGATGCTTCTTTTTCTTTTATTAGTGAATCTTCTCCTGCATTGGGTTTTGGATTTCGTTGTGGTTTTTTAGGATTACTTCATATGGAAATAGTCAGAGATCGTTTGGAAAGAGAATATGGAGTATCAATAATTATTACTATTCCAAATGTTTCTTACAGAGTACATATGAAAAAAGATAATCTAATTCTTTTGGTTAATAATCCATCTGATTTTCCAGAAATAGAAAAATTTAGAAAAGTAGAAGAGCCTTATGTTTTAGTTTCCATTTTTACTAAAGAAATTTATATGGGAAGTATAATCTCTTTATGTATAGAAAAACGCGGAATCATGATCGGTGATAAAAATTATTTGACATCTGAAAAAATAAAAATTATATTTGAAATGCCACTATCGGAAATAGTATTTGATTTTTATGATAAATTGAAAACCGTTTCTAAAGGGTATGCATCTTTTGATTATAATTTTATCGGGTATAGAGATTCAAAATTGAAAAAAATTTCAGTATTGATTAATCATGAAAAAATAGAATCTTTATCTATTTTAGTTCATGAGAATAAATCTTTCTTTTTGGCAAAAAAAATATGTAAAGAATTAGCTTTATTAATTCCAAAACATCAATTTAGTATTCCTATTCAAGTTTCTATATCTGGAAAAATCATAGCTAGAGAAACTATTAAAGCTTTAAGAAAAAATGTAACTGATAAATGTTATGGAGGAGATATATCTAGGAAAAAAAAACTTTTAGAAAAACAAAAAAAGGGAAAGAAAAAAATGCGTCATCTTGGAAAGGTTGAAATTCCGTCATCTGCTTTTATGACTTTTTTAAAAGTTAAAAATTAATTT
Source organism: Blattabacterium cuenoti (assembly GCF_014251655.1). NCBI lineage: Bacteria > Pseudomonadati > Bacteroidota > Flavobacteriia > Flavobacteriales > Blattabacteriaceae > Blattabacterium > Blattabacterium cuenoti. The sequence continues at coordinate 600,799 of NZ_CP059225.1, read as the reverse complement.
TTAGAACAAGATAAAAAAAAATTATTTATATGTCTATTAAAATAGGAATTAATGGTATTGGTAGAATAGGAAAACTAGTTTTGTTAGCTGCTTTAAATCGTGATAATATAGAAGTTTTATCTATAAATGATTTAGTATCTATAGAATATTTAGCTTACATATTAAAATATGATTCAGTTCATGGACCTTTTAAAGGAAATATTCGTATCGAAGGGGATAATTGTTTAGTATTAAATGACAAACATATTCAAGTAACTAATGAAAAAGATCCTAAAAAACTTAATTGGGGAAAATTAAATATAGAATATGTAGTAGAATCGACTGGTCTTTTCTTAACAAAAAATTTAGTTAATGCACATTTAGAATCAGGAGCTAAAAAAGTGATTTTATCGGCTCCTCCTAAAGAAGATGATATCCCTATGTTTGTTATGGGGGTTAATCATCATCAATTGAAAAAAAATCAAGATATAGTATCAAATGCTTCTTGTACTACAAATTGTTTATCTCCCATTGTTAAAATATTAAATGACCATTTCGGAATATTAGAAGGTCTAATGACTACTATCCATGCTTCTACTGCAACTCAAAAAGTGGTTGATGCTGTTTCTTCTAGAGATTGGAAATCTGGAAGATCTTCATTAACTAATATTATTCCTGCATCTACAGGAGCAGCTAATGCTGTTGGGAAAATCATACCCAGTTTGAATGGAAAATTAACCGGTATAGCTTTTCGAGTTCCTATTGCAGATGTATCTGTTTTAGATTTTACTCTTTCTTTAAAAAAGAAAACAAATTATAATCAAATTAAATTATGTATGAAAAAAGCCTCTGAAACTACATATAGAGGAATTTTAGGATACACAGAAGAATCTGTTGTTTCATCAGATTTCATAGGAGATGAAAGAATTTCAATTTTTGATGCGAATTCTAGTATCATGTTAAATCCAAACTTTTTAAAAATAATATCATGGTATGATAACGAAGTAGGGTATTCTACTAAATTAGTAGATCTTATTGAATATATGGATTCTGTATCTTCTTAATAAGGATCCGGAATTTTTTTTAAAAATGAGAATTTTTTTTGATGTTTATCAATTTTAAAAATTATATTTTTTATTCCATTGCTTATCATTAAAAAAGGAGATTTAATAACATAGTTGTATATAACAATCTGATTAAATATTTTTTGTGTGATAGGAATTGTTGGAGATTTACATTCAATCAATATATGTGGTTGATGATTCAATTGAACTAAAATATCTAATCTTTTATTTAATTTATTGATTTGAAAAGAGTATTCTACCCATATATTAGAATTCTTATAGTGTTTTTTTTTCTTCAATAAAAATATTATATATTGTCGTATAACTTCTTCTTTATTAAATAAATAAAATTTTTTTCTAATTTCACAAAATATATAAGTTTTATTTTTTATTTTGTTTATATGTAAATATTGTCTGATAAATAACTTAAGAAGTTTCATTAATAATAAAAAATAATATAAAAATGCTTTATATTTTAAAAAAAAAAATACAAAATTGTGTGATTATTGGATCTGGTCCTGCTGGATATTCTGCTGCAGTATATGCGGCTAGAGCAGATTTAAATCCTATCCTAATTTTAGGAAATCAACCAGGGGGGCAACTAACCACTACAACAAATGTAGATAATTATCTTGGATTTCCTTTAGGGATTAGTGGAAATTGTCTTATGGAAAATTGTAAGAAACAAGCTGAACGTTTTAATACTATAATTATAAATAAAATCGTTAGTAATGTTTTTTTATCCAATAAACAAGGAGGTGTTCATCGTATTTTTTTAGAAAAAAAAGAAGAATATATAGATAGTAAAGGTCTTATTATAGCTACAGGTTCTAGTCCTAAGTTTTTAGGAATAAATAAAGAAAAAAAATTTCTTGGATTAGGAGTTTCTTTTTGTGCTACTTGTGATGGTTTTTTTCATAAAGATAAAGAAGTTGCAATCATAGGTGGTGGAGATACAGCTTTAGAAGAAGCTAATTATTTGTCTAAAATTTGTAAAAAAATATATTTAATAATTAGAAAAGATCATTTAAAAGGATCCAAAATATTACAACATCATATATTCCAAAAAAGTAATGTAAATATTTTATTTTGTTCCAATGTAACAGAAATTATTGGAGATAATTTTTTGAAAGGTATTAAAGTATTTAATCATAAGTATAAAACAAGTAATATTTTTTCGGTTAGTGGGTTGTTTATTGCAATAGGGCATGTTCCCAATACAGAAATTTTTAGTAATCAACTTCATTTGAATGAAAAAGGATATATTGTTGTAAAAAGAGGAAGTACTATAACTAACAAACCTGGAGTATTTGCTGCTGGAGATGTACAAGATTCTCATTACAGACAAGCGATTACTTCTGCTGGTACTGGATGCATGGCTGCATTAGATTTAGAAAGATACTTATCTTTATTTAAGTGAAAAATTTATGAAAAAAACTAGTAATTTTTTTGATTTTTTAGTTTCTCACGCTAAAATTTGTGGATTTATTTTTCCTTCTAGTGAAATTTATGGAGGATTGAAAGCTGTTTATGATTATGGACCATATGGAGTAGAACTAAAAAATAATATAAAAAATTTTTGGTGGAAGTCTATGACTCAACTTCATGATAATATTCTAGGAATAGATTCTTCAATCCTTATGCATTCTGATGTTTGGAAAGCTTCTGGCCATATTGATGAATTTAATGAATTATTAATAGACAATAAAGATTCTAAAAAAAGATATCGTCCTGATGTTTTAATTAAAAAACATATAGAAAAAAATTTATCAAAAAATACAAAAAAAAAAGAAGAAATCTTATCTAGATTATATAAATCTTTAAAAAAAAAGGATTTATTAGATATTAGAACTTTAATCGATGAGCTGAATATTTTTGATCCTATTTATAAAACAAAAAATTGGACAAAAATACGTTTTTTTAATATGATGTTTAAAATAAAACATACAAAAGATTTATTTCTTAGACCAGAAACATCTCAAGGTATATTTTCTAATTTTAAAAATATAAGAAAATCTAATAGAATGAAAATTCCATTTGGAATAGCTCAAATAGGAAAATCATTTAGAAATGAAATTATTGCAAGAAAATTTATATTTAGACTTCGAGAGTTTGAACAAATGGAAATGCAATTTTTTATTGCACCAGAAGAAGAAATGAAATGGTATGAATATTGGAAAAAATTACGATTTAAATGGCATTTAATATTAAATGTTGAAAATAAAAAAGATTATAGATTATGTAATCATACTCATTTAGCACACTATGCTAGTGCTGGTACAGATATAGAATATCATTTTCCTTTTGGATTTCAAGAAATAGAAGGGATCCATTCTCGTAGAGATTTTGATTTAAAAAATCATGAATTGTTTTCCAAAAAAAAACTAAGAGTTTTTGAATCAGAAAAAAATTATACTCCTTATGTCATAGAAACTTCTTTAGGTTTAGACCGTCTTTTTTTAGCTATATTTTCTTCTTCTTTAAAAGAAGAAAAATTAGAAAATGGAAAAATACGTGTATTATTAAAACTTCCTTATTATTTATCCCCTATAAAAGCAGCAATTTTTCCATTAGTTAGAAAAGATGGATTGCCAGAAGTAGCAAAAAATATATTTAATGACATAAAAATTTATCACAAGTTAATCTATGATCATAAAGAATCTATCGGTCGATTATATCGAAGACAAGATTCTATAGGAACTCCTTTATGTTTTACTGTAGACTACGAAACTACAAAAACATATACCGTAACTATGAGAGACAGAGATACTATGCAACAAAAAAGAATTCATATAAACGAAATATCTAAAATGATAGAAAAAGAAACTGGATTTGAAAAAATTTTAAAAAAATTATCTTATTGAATAAGAGAGTCTCTCACTTTAGCTTTCAATTTTTTTGTTAGAAAAGATTCAATTTTTTTCATTGAATGATTAATTATTTTATCACTTAATGTTTCCTTTTTACTTTCAAAAAAAAAACTAACAGTATAAGATATTTTTGATATGGGTATATTTTTTCCTTTATAATAATCATATATTTTAATTTTTTTAATCATATGATTTTTTTTTTCTTTTATCAATAATTGATTTATTCTTTCAAAAGAAATACTTTTATCAACTAGTAAGGATAAGTCTCTTCTAGAAGTAGGATATTTTGAAAATGGAACATAAATTATTTTTTTATTTTTAATAATAGAAATCAAATATTTCCAATCTATTTCTGCATAAAATATTTCTTTCTTTTTTAAAAAATTATTTTTTAATTTTCCTAATTCAACTAATATTTTATTATTGTACAATATAGAAATACTATTTTCTAATAAAGGATGTAGATAACATACTTGTTGTGTATAATTATAAATTCCACTTTTTTGAAAAATTTGTTCAATAATTCCTTTTAAGTAAAAAAAATAAGAATTTGTAGATTCTACAATTTTTTTTTCTTTTGTCATTCCTATAGCAATACCAAGATATGTTTTTTCCAAAAATTTATTATTTTCCTTATAATATATTTTTCCTATTTCAAAAAGTTTTACATTAGTATTCTTTCTGTTATAATTATATTTTATACAATCTAAAATACCAAATAATAAACTAGAACGCATGAATTTATAATTTTGATTAATCGGATTTAAAATCTTGATTTCTTCTCTTTGATAGAAAGAATTTAGTAAAAATGAAAATTGGTCTTTATTTCTAATTGTATAAGAAATAATTTCTTGAAATCCATAATTGATTAGCTGTTCAAAAAGTATTTTTTTGATTTTATGTTCTGTTTTATAAAAAAAATAAGGGAGTGGAGATATTTTTACTTGTTCAGATATTTTATCAATTTTATTAATATTATAAATACGTAATATTTCTTCAATTAAATCGATTTCTCTTTTAACATCTATTCGATAAAGAGGAACAATCACACATAAATATTTTCTGTTTTCCGAATGAATAGAAATTTCCAGTAGTGATAAAATATTTTTAATTTTTTTTTGAGAAATTTTTTTTCCAATAATATTTATAATTTTTTTGTAACGAAGTTTAATTATAGGAGGGTAGATAGGATTCGGATAAACATCAATAATATTAGAAGAATATATTTTTCTTCTTTTATTAGTGATTTTATTGATAAGAAAAGCGGCTCTTTGTAAAGCGTATACGGTTTGAGTAGGATCCATTCCTCTTTCCATAAGATATTTTTCTTCTGTTTGAATCAAGTATTTGTTTCCAATAATACGGATAATAAAAGGATCAAAACATGCACTTCCTAAAAAAATGTTTTTTGTATTGATATGAATGCTAGAAATAATATTATTAATAATTCCAGCTATAGATAATGGCTTTTCAAGATCATAGATCATTAAATCTTCTTTATCAAATTTTCTTATAATATGATCTGAAGATTGGATTTCTATATTTTTTTCTGCATTTTTTATTATAATCTTATTTTCTTCTATTTGATCCATATCAAAAACATGAATAGGTTGACCCAGTTCATGGGTAACAAACTTAATAATATCTATGATATTATTTGTTGATTTTATTCCTATAGATTTTAATCTATCAACTAACCAATTAGGAGAAGCTTCTATTTTTATTTTACAAATAGATATTCCAGAATATCTTATACATTTTTTATTTTCTAATATATTAATCTGATATTCGTTATTATGATAATAATTTTTTGAATTATTTTCTATTATTGGAGGTTTTTGTAAATAAACTTTTTTACCACGAAATTTTAAAACTACGTATAAATCACGTGCAATTCCATAATGACTCATAGCATCTTTACGGTTAGGTGTCATTTCCACATCTAGAACATAATCTTCTTTTTTTGTTTTATGAAATATTTTTTTTATACTTTTCACCGGTAATCCAATATCACTCAATATATCGGTTACTTCTTCCACATTTATTTCCATATAAATATATTCTTTAAGCCAATTGTATGATATTAACATATTATGATTGTAGACATAATTAATATAAAAATTGATTCTTCTTTTTTTTTTTTATAAAAAGGTTTTAAAATACCTATTTTATTTGAATAATATAGTTCAAAAAGAATAAATTTTTCGTTTATAGATAATAAAGTTTCAATTAAGAATTGAGAATGAAAATCCATTTGAATATTTTCTATTTTTTTTCCATCATAAAAAATAGGATTACATTGAATTTTTGAATCAAAATAATGATTATTAATCGAATTTTGTTCATAAATTTTTAATTTATTATGATTCCATTGAAAATGAATAAAAAAATTTTTTTTATTAGAAAAAAGTAAAATTCTTTTAATAGTATTTAATAATAAAAGTCTATTAATTACAAAAGCTATATCTCCATTATAATTGGGAATAAAAGAATTATAATCTGGATATTGTTCACGGATTAATTTACATGAAAAAGTATGATGTTCAAATCGAAAAATGATATTTACTTTATGATATTCAATAATCACATTGCATTTCTTTTCGATGATCAAAATTCTTTTAACTATTTCAAGAGATTTTTTTGGGATAATAAACTCTATATTTTTATCTAATTTAAGAATGTGTTTGATGGTATATTTTACCAAACGAAAATTATCTGTAGCAACAAAATATGCTCTATTAGGTAAAAATTTAAAATACACTCCATTTATAATATTGTTATCATAATCATATCCATCTTCAACCGAAAATAAGGTTTTATTTAATATTTTTGAAAGTATATTTGAAAATAAAGTAATTCTTATAAAAGAAGAAGTATTATTATTACCATACATAAATCTATTTTTCGATAATAGATTTTTTTGAATCAAAATAGGAATTGAATAAATTCCTTGTTTTGAATAAATATTAAGTACATTATTTTTTTTCTCTATAGAAAGCATTTCATTTGGAAATGTACTTAGAATATCCATCATAAATTTAATAGAAATAACTATTTTTTTTTGGGTATTTTTTTTTACATGTATTTTTACATATGTCTTTATTATATTATTATATGAATCATATGATCCCGTAATTTTTAATTGATTATTATTTATAATTTCTAATGTAAGAATATCCAATTTTGAGTATCTTATGATTTCATATAATGAATGTAATTTTTGTAATAGAGAATAACTAAAAACAAAAAAATACATATTATTTAGTATATATAGCGTGAGGGGGATTTGAACCCCCGACCTCTGGGTTATGAATCCAACGCTCTAACCATCTGAGCTATCACGCCTTTTTAAAAATTAAAAAATCATCTTTTCCGAAAAAATAAAGTTAGTATATTTTTATTTATTAAGTAAGTGGTAATTTTATCTTAAAAATAAAAATATTATGATTTTTGATTTAACTAATTATAGAAAAAACTATCATAGTAATTCTTTATTAGAATCTAAAGTTCCAAAAGAACCTTTTCAATTATTTCATGAATGGTTTGAACAAGAAAAATTTTTGTCAAAAAAAAACAATGAAGAAATTAACGCTATGTCTATTTCCACTATAGGAAAAGATGGATGTCCAGAAACTAGAGTAGTTTTATTAAAAGAGTATTCTAAAGAAGGGTTTATTTTTTATACAAACTATTATAGTTTTAAAGGAAGGTCTATTCAATATATGCCAAAAGTATGTATTTCTTTTTATTGGAAAAATACAGAAAGACAAATTATTATTAAGGGAATAACATATAAAACGAAAAAAGAAAAATCAGATAAATATTTTCATAAAAGACCTAAAGAAAATCAAATAGGGTGTTGGGCTTCGAAACAAAGTTCAAAAATTTCGTCAAAAGAATATTTACTAGAACAATATAAAAAATGGAATAATTTTTTTTATGATCAAACGATTAAACGACCTTTTTATTGGGGAGGATATATTATTAAACCATATAAAATGGAGTTTTGGCAAGGACAAAACAAAAGACTTCATGATCGACTTGTTTATAGTTTAGATAAAGAAACCAAATGGTCTTTATATAGATTATCTCCATGATAAAAAATAGAACTAGATAAAGTTTGCTATCACGTAAACAAACTTTATCGATTCTATTTTTTTTTTTTTTTTACAACTTTGTTAATTCTGCTCCTATTTTGAATTTAGCAACTTTCTTTCCTGGAATATATATTTTTTTTCCAGTTCTAGGATTTACTCCATTTCTAGGATTTCTTTCTACAACAGAAAAGGTTCCGAACCCTACTAAAGTTACCTTATCTCCTTTTTTTAAAGATTCAATTACTGTTTCAATAAATGCATCTGTAACATTTTTAGCTTTTATTTTTGTTATTCCAGTTTTTTCAGCTATTGAATTAACCAATTCTGTTTTATTCATGAATTTATATATTAATTTTTAATTAATTATCTATAAAATAACTATAAAAAAATCTTATAATTAATGAAGCAAATATAAAAAAATAAAGAATATAAGAATATAAATAACTATCATCTAATACTCCCCTTTTTTTATCTATCGTACAAAAAGATTTTTTCTAATTTTTAAACCATTAATTAAGTTTTTAATATTCATTTTTTTCTTTCCTTCTATTTGTCCTTCAAGAATAGATATAAAACCACCCTTAACGGAAATTTTCATTTCATTTGATAAAATCAATATAGTACCAACTGGTAGATAATGAATTTCACATGTTTTTTTGATCATAAAAATTTTAAATCTAACAAATTTTTTTTTGTTAAAAAATAATAATGTCCATGCAGAAGGATAAGGAATTAACCCTCTTATTTTATTATAAATAGATTCAATAGAAGGATCTTCCCATTGTATTCTACAATCTCTAGTAGATATTTTTGGAGCATATTTTAAAGAATGAATGTTTTTTTGTATTACAGGTTTTATTTTATGATTTAAAATCTTTTCAAGAGTTTTTATCACTATGGATCCACTAATTTTCTTTAGTTTATTCTCTAATTCTCCTGCAGTTTCTTCTTTTCCTATTGTTATTTGTTTTTGTAAAAGAATTTTTCCTTCATCTATTTCTTCTTCTATAAAAAAAGTAGTCAATCCAGTTTTATTTTCTCCGTTTATAATTACCCAATTAATAGGAGCTGCTCCTCGATATTGTGGAAGAATAGATGGATGTAAATTAAAAGATCCCATTTTTGGATAACTCCATATTTTTTTAGGTAAAATCCTAAAGGAAACGACAATTTGTATATCAGGATTCCATATTTTTAAATTTTTGAAAAAGGAATGATCAAGAAGATTTTTGGGTTGTAAAAAAGGAATATTCTGTTCTAAAGCATATCTCTTTACAGGAGAAAAATTTTTTCCTTTGGGATTGTCGGGGTTTGTCACGATTCCTACTATGTTATACTGTTGAATATGCAGTTCTTTTAAAGAAGAAAGTGAAAAAAGAGAAGAACCTATGAATACAATTTTTGGAAACTTTTTCATGTAATTTATTTGTAATTTAAATTCACTAATTTTATCTTGTAATTTTTAATGAAAAAGTTCATTTATTTTTTGAAAATCAAATATATAAAAATATCATTTTTTTTGAATAAAAAAACAGAAAAAAATATTAATAAGTTGTTATGTATTGGACTTTAGAATTAGCTTCTCATTTAGAAGATGCCCCTTGGCCAGCAACAAAAGAGGAATTGATTGATTTCGCTATTCGTACCGGAGCTCCTTTAGAGGTTGTTGAAAATCTTCAACAATTAGAAAATGGAGAAGGAGAGGTTTTTGAATCTATAGAAGATATATGGGCTGATTATCCACGTGATGATGAGGATTTTTATTGGAATAGAGATGAATATGAACTTTAAATTATTTATTTTTTGTATGTATTTTTAATTTAATGAGTTTTATAAGAAAAATATTAAATAAATTATTGGTTAATAAAAATGATAGAGACCTCAAAGAGGTTAAAAGTTTTTTAATTCAAATTAAAAAAGAAGAAAAAAAAATATCTTTATTATCTGATGATGAGTTAAGAAATCAAACTAAGGATTTAAAAAAAGTTCTAAAAGATAGTACTAAAGAATTTAATGAAGAAAAAACAACATTGTTGAGAGAAATAAAAGAAAAATTTTGTTCTATTAGTATATTGGAGAATATATACTCAAATATAGAAAAAATCGAAGAACAATGTTATAAAACAGAACAAAAAATACTAATACATCTTTTACCTAAAGCTTTTGTTATAATTAAGGAAACGGCTAGACGTTTCAAAGAAAAGAAAAAACTTGTTGTAAAATCTACTATTTTTGATCAAAAATTGTCAAAAACGAAATCTTATGTTTTTTTATCTGAAAATAAAAAAACTATTTGGAAAAATCAATGGGATGCATATGGAAAATCGATAGTTTGGGATATGGTTCATTATGATGTACAATTAATGGGAGGGATAGTATTACATCAAGGAAAAATAGCAGAAATGGCTACAGGAGAAGGAAAAACATTTGTGGCCACTTTATCTGCTTATTTGAATGCTTTATCTGGAAGAGGAGTTCATATTGTAACAGTAAACAATTATTTATCTAGAAGAGATATGAGTTGGATGGCCCCTTTAATGGAATTTCATCAATTGCAAGTGGATTGTATTGATAATTATTCATCTTCAGATGTTATAATGCGTAAAAAAGCTTATCAAGCGGATATTACTTATGGAACAAATAATGAATTTGGATTTGATTACTTGCGAGATAATATGGCTTCTTCTGAAGAAGAATTAGTTCAAAGGGAATTAAATTATGCTATTATAGATGAGATAGATTCTGTTTTAATAGATGAAGCACGTACCCCTTTAGTTATATCTGGTCCTGTAGATATGAAAAAAGATAATAAAGATCAGTTTAAATTATTTAAAAAAAAAGTTGAAACAATTGTAAATAAACAAAATATAGTGGTCAATCATCTTTTACAAGATGCTAAAAATTTAATCAAAAACGGAGAAAAAAAACTTGGTGGATTTAAATTATTTCAAGCATATCGTGGGTTACCGAAGAAAAAATCCTTAATTAAATTTTTAAGTGAAGATAATGTACGTGTAATTTTACAAAAAACAGAGAGTCAATATTTACAAGATTATGGAAGAGATATTTATAAAGTAGATAGAGATCTTTATTTTGTTATTGATGAAAAAAATAATACCGTAGAATTAACAGATAAAGGGATTGAATTTTTATCTATAAATGTAGAAGATATCGGTTTTTTTGTATTACCAGATGTAAATCTGGAACTTGCAGAATTGGAAAAGAAAAACTTTTCCAAAGAAAAAGAAATTGAAAAAAAAGAAAAAATTTTAAAAAATTTTTCTATTAAATCACAAAGAATACATACTATCAATCAACTTTTAAAAGCATTTACTTTATTTGAAAGAGATGTAGATTATGTTGTTTTAACGGGTAAAGTTAAAATAGTAGATGAACAAACTGGTCGTATCATGGAAGGAAGACGGTATTCTGATGGACTACATCAAGCTATAGAAGCAAAAGAAAATGTACAAATAGAATCTTCAAGTCAAACTTTTGCAACGATAACTTTACAAAACTATTTCAGAATGTACAGGAAAATATCTGGAATGACCGGTACAGCAGAAACAGAGGCTGGAGAATTTTGGCATATTTACAAATTAGATGTAGTAGTAATACCGACACATAAACCTATTCAAAGGATAGATCTTCAAGATCTTGTTTTTAGAACTAAACGAGAAAAATACAATGCTATTATAGAAAAAATAATCCATTTATCTTTGCATAAAAAACGACCAGTTCTTGTTGGAACAACCTCTGTAGAGGTTTCAGAGTTTTTAAGTAGAGCTTTAAAATTTAGGAAAATACAACATAATGTTTTGAATGCAAAATTACATGAAAAAGAAGCGGATATAATAGCAAAAGCAGGTCTTTCTGGATCTGTAACTATTGCAACTAATATGGCAGGTAGAGGAACAGATATTAAATTGTCTAAAGAAGTTATACAAAATGGAGGATTAGCAGTTTTAGGGACAGAAAGACATGATTCTAGAAGAGTAGATAATCAATTAAGAGGGAGATCTGGACGTCAAGGAGATCCGGGTTGTTCTCAATTTTATGTATCATTAGAAGATAATTTAATTCGTTTGTTTATTGATTCAGAAAGACTTTCAAAATTAATGGATCGTTTTGGACATAAAGAAGGAGATATTATCCAACATCCTTTATTAACAAAATCTATTGAAAAAGCACAAAAAAGAATAGAAGATAATAATTTCAGCATACGAAAACGTTTATTGAATTATGATGATGTTATTAATAAACAAAGAGAATTTATTTATAAAAAACGTAAAAATGCATTGTGTGGAGAAGAATTAAATTTAGATATTTCTAACATGATTTATGTTTTATTGGATGTAATGATCAGTATCAATAAATCTATGAATGATTTTAAAAATTTAGAATATGAATTTTTAAAAATTTTTGGAATTCAATTTCCTTTTGAAGAAAGAAATTTTTTATCATGCAAAGAACGAGATATTATAAATAAACTTCATGATATTATTGTAAATTTTTATGATAAAAAAAAGGAAAAAATGATTCATCAAGAAATAAACCCTATTATATCTAATATTTTTATGAAAAATAAAGAAGATTATCAAATACAGGTTATTTTCACAGATGGATTTCAAAATATTATTACTATATCTGATATGAAAAGATTTGATTCTACTAAAGGAAAATCTTTATTATCAATATTTGAAAAAAAAACTATATTGTGTTTTATGGATGAAAAATGGAAAGAACATTTACGAGAAATGGATAATTTACGATATACTGTGCAAAATGCAGTTTTTGAACAAAAAGATCCTCTTATTGTTTATAAACAAAATGCTTTCCATTTATTTCAAGAAAGAGTTTATGATATTAATAGGACGATTATTTCCTTCTTATTAAAATCTACTATAGTAATAGGAAATATTTTATGTATTCCAAAAAATCATATTAATATGAATTATTTATTAATGATGAAAGGAAAAAATGGAAAAAAATTAGGTAGAAATAATAGAATAAATATTCGTCATTTAATTACAGGAGAAACTAAAAATATTAAATTCAAACAAGTAGAATCTTTTTTAGAGAAAGGAAAATGGGTGATAGAGGATGATTCTATTTAGACAACAATATGATTGTGTTTTTTAGAAAAAATTAAACGCATATTTTTTATTATAATTTCATCTATTCTTTTTTGTTATTTTGGAATCAGCTTATGGTCAGTAAAAAAGAATTACGATTATATAGATTATATTCCATATAATACATTTGGAGTAGTTCTTGGTACTTCAAAATATTTACATGGAGGAGGGATAAATGTTTATTTTAAGTATAGAATGGATGCAGTTTTATTTCTTTTTCATCACAAAAAAATACGTTATATCATTGTAAGCGGGGATAATATAGATAAAAATTATAACGAACCGAATATGATGAAAAATGAATTGATAAAAAAAGGAATTTCTTCTCATTTTATATATGAGGATTTTTATGGAATTAACACTTTACACTCAATTTTTAGAGTTTATAAAATTTTTAATCAAAAAAAGTTTACGATTATATCTCAAAAATTTCATAATGAAAGAGCTATTTTTATTGGAAATTGTTTAGGATTAGATGTTATTGGATTTAATGCTAAAAGTCTGTCTTTTGACAGTAAAATGCACATAAGAGAAATTCTTTCTAGAATTAAAGTTTTATGGGATATTTTTCTTATAACATTAAGAAGATAAATAAGATAAATATTTTTTCAAAATTTTTGAATTATTATATTTATAAGTATTTATTTCCAATAAACAAGGAAAATCTGATTCTTTCCAAAAAGAAGATAAACTTTTTTTTAATGAAGATTGATTGGATACTTTTTCATATTCCCAGTTATACATTTCACATATTTTTTCTGCAGAAAAAATATGTTTTGTTTCGAAAAAATTCAATGTTATTTTAGGTAATTTTTTTGTTGATATAAATCGAAAAATATTCCCTCCTCTATTGTTTATAAGTATAATTCTGAAATTTTTTGGAATATAATTATTCCATAAAGCATTGCTATCATAAAAAAAACTTATATCTCCAATAATTAATGTAACTCTTTTTTTACTACTTACCGAAGTACCTATAGCAGTTGAAACACATCCGTCTATTCCTGAAGTTCCACGATTACAATAAGATTGAATAGTACATTTTTTTTTTTCAAAAAGTTGATAATATCTTATTATCATACTATTTCCTAATTGAAGAATAGAATTATTAGGAATAGTTTTAAACACAAAAAAAAGGACTTTTAGATCTGAAAAACTTTTTTCTTTTTTTAAAAAAAATTTATGTTTTTTTATTCTTTTTTTTCTTAACTGATCCCACTTATATCTATAGTCTGAAGTACATTGATAAATAGAATTATTATAAAAAATTTTAAAAAATAATTCTGGATTTATAGGCCAATAAGTGGTTAATTTATAATAAGTATCTGGATAATTTTCATAATTACTTCCTATATGCCAATGATATACTGGTGGAAATTTTCTTAAAAAGAATTTTATTTTTTTGGATATAATATTTATTCCTATAGTTAGTAAAATATGAGGTTTTAGATTTTTCCATTCTTGAATGGTCATACTAAAAATAAGTTGATCTATATTTGAGAAAAAAAGTTTTCCATATATATGAGAAGTAGTTTCCGTAAAAATAACAATAGAAGGATCTATACTTAATTTTCTTAAAATATTTTTCATATTTTTTTCTGGATAAAATAATCCTAATAAAATCATTTTTTTTTTATATTTATTCCATAGATATTTTTCTTTTTCATAATATTTAGGTTTTTCAATATAATTTTTTATAGGAATAGTTTTTATAATTTTAGGTTTTACTTGTAAACGATCTGTAGTTTTATAAAGTGGTTCTGAAAAAGGAATATTAATATGTATAGGTTTTTTTTTAAAAATACATTTGTTTATGGATTCATTAATTAATCTATCATTGTACCATAAAGATGATTTAGATTCATTTTCTGTAAGTTGAACAGATATTTCTACATGATGATGAAAAATATTTTCCTGATGAATAGATTGTCCTTCAAATACATTTACGATTTCTTTTGGACGATCTGCAGTAATCAAAATAAGTGGAATTCTTTGATAAAAGGCTTCTGTAACTGCTGGATAATAATTAACAACAGCAGATCCAGATGTACAACTAAGAACTACAGGTTTTTTTATGTTTTGTGCAATTCCTAAGGCAAAAAAAGCAGCACAACGTTCATCTACAATGCTATAGGTATTAAAAATATTGTATTGCGTAAAATGTATAATAATAGGGGCATTTCTAGATCCTGGAGATATTACGATATTAAATATCGATTTTGCTTTTAAAATTTCACCTAAACTTTGTACAATTTTTTTATTTGAATACATTATTAATTATGATAATTTAAATGAGTCCTCCATTCACATTTAAAACACTACCAGTAATATAATTAGATAAATCTGAAGCTAAAAATAAAGTGCAATTAGCTATATCTTGAGGGGTTCCTGGTCTTTTTAATGGAATGTTTTTTATCCAATTTTTTTTTATTTTAGATTGAAGATGAGAATTCAATTTTGTAGTAATATATCCAGGAGCTATAGCATTACAACGAATATTTTTTTTACCTAATTCTCTAGCTATAGATTTAGTAAACCCAATAATTCCTGCTTTAGATGCTGCATAATTAGATTGTCCAATATTTCCTGTTATTCCTATAACAGAACTCATATTTATGATACTTCCTTTTTTTTGTTTTATCATTGGATAAATAGCATATTTGGTTAAATTAAAAACAGAATATAAATTAGTCTTTATTACAGAATCCCAATCTTCTTTTGATATTTTTAGTAAAAAATTATCTTTTATAATACCGGCATTATTTACCAATATATCTATACTTCCATATTTTTTTATAACTTTTTTTACTAAATTTTCGGATGAACTTAAATTTGAAAGATCAATTTGATATGCTTCTACCGAACTTTTTAGTTCAAAAGCCAATTGTTTTGCTTCTTTTTCAGATGAAAAAAATGTAAAAATAATATTGGCTCCATGTTTATAAAAAGTTTTTACGATGGATCTTCCTATATCTCCAGATCCACCTGTAACTATAGCTATTTTTCCATTTAATAATTTCATATGATTGATCATTATATTTTTTTATTTTATAAAAGATGTTGATTATTTATTAGTCTAAATACAAAATTCAATTGTTCTTCTATACTGAGAAATGTATTATCTATTTCTATAGAATCTATAGATTTTTTGAGTGGAGAAATTTTACGAGAAGTATCCATAAAATCTCTTTGAGAAATATTTTTTTTAACCTCTTCATATGTAATGTCTACTCCTCTTTTTTTAAGTTCTTTGTATCTTCTATAAGAACGAACTTCTATAGATCCTTTCATAAATATTTTCAATTCTGATTTAGGAAAAATAGAATTTGCTATATCTCTTCCATCCATCACTACTCCTTTGTATTTTCCAATATTTCTCTGTATAATCGTTAATCTTTCACGAATTTCTGGTATTTGAGCGATTAAACTCACTTTTTTTGTTACTTGAAGGGTTTTAATCTCAGATTGTATATTTTCATTATTTAAAATAATATCCGTTTTTTTATATTTTTTATTCCATTTAAATTTAAAATTTATATTCCTAAGAATAGGAATGAAATTTTTTGTATTCCACAAATCACTATTAAAAATTTTTTTTCTTATAGCTAATAAGGCTATACTTCTATACATAGATCCGGTGTCTATATATTTATATTTTAATTTTTTAGAGATAGCTTCTGCTAAACTACTTTTTCCAGATGAAGAATATCCATCTACAGCTATAATGATTTTATGGTTCATCTTTTATTATTATTTATTGATTAATTCATATTTATACGATAATAATTTATAGTAAAGTTTGACTACTAAAAAGTCCGTAGAAGATTCTTTTTTATTTGGTAAAAGTTCAACGATGTCAAACCCTATAATTTTTTTTTCTTGAAAAACTGTTTTCAAAAATTCTAAAGTTGTATACCAATGCAACCCACCTGGTTCCGGAGTTCCCGTAGAAGGAGCTATACTTGGATCAAAAACATCTATATCTATACTTAAAAATACATTTTCAGATAGCCTATGAATAACTCTTTGCATCCAAAAATCATTATTTTTAATTACGTGCATATAAAAAACATTTCCTTTTTGAAGGTATTTTTTTTCTGAACTATCCATACTTCGAATTCCTATTTGTATTAAAGGATATTTGATTGATGCTTCATGCATTGAACAAGCATGATTATATGGATTATTTTTGTATTTAGAACGTAAGTCTGCGTGTGCATCCATGTGAAGAATACTTAAATTTGTATATTTTTCTCCAAAAGCTCGTATACTACCTATTGATATAGAATGATCTCCTCCAATAAGGGTTACAAATTTTTCTTTTAAAAGGTATTTTTTTGTAGCATGATATACTTTATTAACCATTTTTATTGATGAAATTGAAGAATTTACAATAGGATCGGATAAGTAAATCCCTCTTTTATATACTTCTGAATCTGTTTCAATATCATATAATTCTATATGTTCTGAGGCAGATAAAAAAGCTTGAGGTCCATTTTTAGATCCTTTTTTCCATGTTTGAGTAGAATCATATGGAACAGGAATAAGTACTATTTTAGATTTTTCTAGTGTAGCGTATTTTTTAGATATTCCTGCAAAAGTTTTTTTTTTATGAAAAGCATTCAATAACCTAATATTTTTAATATTTCTTTAGGTCTTTGTGATTTACGAAATATTCTATATACGAAATTATTATTATTATCATGATCTATTAAGATATGAATTGGTTGAGGAATTAAACAATGGTGAACTCCCCCATAACCACTGATTGTATCTTGATAAGCTCCAGTATTGAAAAATCCAATATAAAGTGGAGTATGTTCACGATAACAAGGAAGATATATAGCATTCATATGTTGTTCTGAATTATAATAATCATCACTATCACATGTTAATCCTCCTAAAAAAACTCTTTCATAAAAATCATTCCAACGATTTATAGCCATCATAATAAATCTTTTACTTATAGCCCAAGTATCAGGAAGTGTTGTCATAAAAGAACTATCGATCATGTTCCATTTTTCTCTATCATTTTGACGTTTTTGACTAAGTATTCTATATAAAATTCCTCCACTTTCTCCTACAGTATAAGCTCCAAATTCAGTGTATATGTGTGGTTCTGATATATTTTCTTCCTTACAAAATTTTTTTATTTGGTAAATAATTTCATTTGTCATGTATTCATAATCATACTTGAAAGACATAGACGTTTTTATCGGAAACCCTCCTCCTATATTTAAAATGTCTAATTCTTGGGCTATTTTCTTTAATTTTGCGTAAATATGCAAACATTTAAAAAGTTCATTCCAATAATAAGAAGTATCTTTTATTCCTGTATTAATGAAAAAGTGTAACATTTTTAATTCTACTTGAGGATTATTTTTTATTTTTTCTAAATAAAAAATAATGATGTCTTTATATCCTATTCCAAGTCTAGAAGTATAAAATTCAAATTTAGGTTCTTCTTCAGAAGCTATACGTATTCCTAATTTGAAAGGGAAATGGATAATTGAACTAAGTTTTTCTAATTCATCGGAATTATCTAATATAGGAATAGTATTATAAAAACCGTTATTAATGAGTTCTGATATGTTTTTAATATAATTTTCAGTTTTAAATCCATTGCATATAATTTCAAGACTTTTGTTAATTTTCCCCTTTTTATAAAGATTTTTTACAATTTCTATATCATAAGCATATGAAGTTTCAATACTAATATTATTTTTTAAAGTTTCTTCTAATATAAAAGAGAAATGAGAACTTTTTGTACAATAACAATAAGTATATTTATTTTTATACTGATTATAATTAATGGCTTTTTCAAACCATTTTCTAGCTTTTTTTATGTTTTGAGATATTTTTGGTAAATATGTAAACTTTAAAGGAGTTCCATATTTTTGGATAAGATCCATTAATGGAATTCCATGAAATTCTAGAAAATTATTTTTAATGGTAAATTCCTCAGTAGGAAAATCAAAAGTTTGATCTATTAGATCAGCATAACGAATTTTCATTGAATTATTATCTAAATAAATAGAGAAAAATTGACAAACAAATATTTATATTTTTTTTTGAATTAACAACTTTTTTAAAAAAATATCTATTTCTCCATCCATTACAGATTGTATTTTTGTAGTCTCATAACCGGTCCTTAAATCTTTTACTAATTTATAAGGGTGCATAATGTAATTTCTTATTTGAGAACCCCATTCTATCTTTTTTTTTCCGGATTCTATTTTTTCTTTTTCTTTGTTTTTTTTCATGATTTCTAGATCAAATAATCTAGACTTTAAAAGTTGTAAAGCTTTTTGTCTATTTTGTATTTGAGAACGAGATTCTGTATTTTCTATCGTAATTCCTGTAGGATTATGACGTAAACGAACCCCTGTTTCTACTTTATTTACATTTTGTCCTCCAGATCCACTAGAACGAAAAGTTTCCCATTGAATATCAGATGTTTTTACCTTTATGTTTATATTGTAATTTATCATAGGATAAACATAAACAGAAGAAAAAGAAGTATGACGTTTGGAATTACTGTCAAATGGGGATATCCGTATTAATCTATGTACTCCATTTTCTCCTTTCAAGTATCCAAAAGCATAAATACCATCTATTTCTAGAGTTACAGATTTTATTCCAGTAATATCACCATATACTGAATGAATTTTTTTCACGGAAAAATTGTTTTTTTCAGCCCACATGAAATACATTCTCATTAACATAGAAGCCCATTCACAACTTTCAGTTCCTCCTGCTCCAGAAGAAATTTGTAAGATAGCATTTAAGGAATCTTCTTTTTCTGAGAAAAGATTTTTTAATTCTATATTTGAAACTAAATTTTTAGTTTTATGTAATTGTATTTTGAATTCTTTTTCTAAATTTTCTTCCTTAGAAAGAGAGTATATTATTTCTAATTCTTCTAATGCATTTTTGAGTTTTGTAAAATCTTGGATGCATGTTTTGATTTGATGCATCTGTTCTATAAAATTTTTAGATTTTTTTTTTTCCAGAAATGGGGATCTGATATTTCTTTTTTCTTTTTGTCAAAACATTCTCGAATATGATCTATTTTTAATAGATCATGAATTTTTTTTATTCTTTCAGAAATAGATTGAATTTCTTCTTTTTTTACCATAACGCTAAAATAAATATTTTCTATAATAATTATCTACTTGTAATCTTTTTTATTTATTATAAATTGGAAAATAAAAATTTCATTTCATAATATGAATTTTAATAAGTTTACAATAAAATCACAAGAAGTCATACAAAAATCACAAGATATTGCGTTAAAAAACAATCAACAATCTATTGAAAACGCTCATATTTTGAAATCAATGTTAGACATCGAAGAAAATATAATACCTTTTGTTTTAAAACAATTAAAAGTTAATCCTAAATTATTAATAATTGAATTAGATCGTCTTATTTATTCTTATCCAAAAATACTTAGTGATTCTTCTCTATCACAACATTTTAGTTCTCATGTTAGAAAAATGTTAATTCTAGCAGAAGATTATGCTAAAACATTAAAAGATGAATTTATTTCTATAGAACATATTTTTTATGGAATTTTTATGAGTAATGATAAAACTTCACAATTGTTAATTGATCAAAAAATTACGGAAAATGGAATAAAAAAAGTAATTGAAATTATTAGAAAAAAAAGTGGAAATGTAATTTCTCCTATGGCAGAAAATACATATAATTCCTTAGAAAAATATGCAAAAAATCTTAATGAATGGGCTTATAAAGGAAAATTAGATCCTGTTATTGGACGTGATGAAGAAATACGTAGAGTTTTACAAATTTTATCTAGAAGAACAAAAAATAATCCAATTTTGATTGGAGAACCTGGAGTAGGAAAAACAGCTATAGCTGAAGGATTAGCTCATCGAATTATTAGTGGAGATATTCCAGAAAATTTAAAGAATAAACAAGTTTTTTCTTTAGACATGGCTGCTTTAATTGCAGGAGCTAAATACAAAGGAGAATTTGAAGAACGTCTTAAGTCTGTAGTAAAGGAGGTATTATCTTCAAATGGAGAAATTATTTTATTTATTGATGAAATCCATACCTTAGTTGGAGCTGGAGGTGGAGAAGGGGCTATGGATGCCGCAAATATTTTAAAACCAGCATTAGCAAGAGGAGAACTTAGAGCTATAGGAGCGACAACTTTAAATGAGTACCAAAAATATTTTAGGGTAGATAAAGCTTTAGAAAGAAGATTTCAACAGGTATTTGTTGATGAACCATCTTTTACGGATGCTATATCTATATTACGTGGAATTAAAGAAAAATATGAAAGTCATCATAAAGTTAGAATCAAAGATGAATCTATTATAGCTGCTGTAGAATTATCTAAACGTTATATTAATGAACGTTTTTTACCAGACAAAGCAATTGATCTTATAGATGAATCGGCTTCAAAACTTAGAATGGAAATGAACTCTAAGCCAGAAGAATTAGATGTTCTACATAGAAGAATAATGCATATGGAAATACAGATAGAAGCTTTGAAAAGAGAAAATGACGAAAAACAATTGATTCCTTTAAAAAAAGAATTATCTAAATTAAATGAGAAAAAAATGCAATTACAAATACAATGGCAAAGCGAAAAAGATTTAGTAGAAGGGATTCAAAAATCTAAAGATAAAATAGAAAATTTTAAGTTTGAATCAGAACAAGCAGAAAGATTAGGAGATTATGGTAAAGTAGCAGAATTAAGATATGGAAAAATAAAAGAAGAAGAAAATAAAGTAAAAGAATTCGAAAACGAATTAAAAAAACAAGAATATAAAGGGAATAAAATGATTCAAGAGGAAGTTTCTAGAGAAGATATAGCTCAAATAGTATCTAAATGGACTGGAATTCCTGTTACTAAAATGTTGAAAAGTGAAAAAGAAAAACTCTTATTTTTAGAACAAGAATTACATAGAAGAGTAATTGGACAAAATGATGCTATTCAATCTGTAGCAAATGCAATACGTCGTTCCAGAGCTGGATTACAAGATGAGAAAAGACCTATAGGATCTTTCCTTTTTATGGGAAGTACAGGAGTAGGAAAAACCGAACTTGCTAAAACATTAGCGGAATATTTATTTGATGATGAAAATAATATGGTTCGTATAGATATGAGTGAATATCAAGAACGACATTCTATTAGTAGACTTATAGGAGCTCCTCCTGGATACATAGGATATGATGAAAGTGGTCAATTGACAGAATCTATACGTAGACGTCCTTATAGTGTTATTTTATTAGATGAAATAGAAAAAGCTCATTCAGATATATTTAATATACTATTACAAGTTTTAGATGATGGAAGATTAACAGATAATAAAGGTAGAACAGTGAATTTTACGAATACTATTATTATTATGACTTCTAATATTGGATCGGACATTATTCAGGATCATTTATACCAAGAAATATCTTCCAATAAAATGGAAACTACAAAAAAAGTTTTAATAGATTTATTAAAAGATATTGTAAAACCTGAATTCATTAATCGTATTGATGAAATTATTTTATTTAAGCCTCTTTCTAGAAAAGAAATTAGAAATATTGTAAAATTACAAATGAAAAAATTAGGAGAATTATTATTAAATAAAAAAAACATTTGTATAAAATATACTCATGAAGCTATAGAATATTTATCAGAAAAAGGATATGATCCTCATTTTGGAGCTAGACCTTTAAAAAGAGTGATTCAACATGATATATTAAATAATCTTTCCAAAGAAATATTGATAGGAAAAATACAGAAAAATCATAATGTTTTAATTGATTTTTTCAAAGAAAAAGGAATTGTATTTCGTAAATCGAATACATTGGAACATGTTAATATTCCATCAAATAATGCTTCATAAGTCTGGTTTTGTTAATATTATAGGACTTCCTAATGTAGGAAAATCTACCTTAATGAATTCTATTGTGGAAAAAAAACTTTCTATTATAACAAACAAACCACAAACAACTCGTCACAGAATATTTGGAATTGTTAATCGATCTAATTTTCAAATTATTTTTTCTGATACTCCAGGAATAATTCATCCTTATTATCCGATGCAGAAAATTATGATGCAGTATGTTAGAAAATCATTACAGGATGCTGATATTATTCTGTTTACAACAGAAATCGGAAAATTAGAATACTTTTCTATGTTTGATAATATTAATAATAATATACCCATGATTATATTAATCAATAAAATTGATAAAATATCAATCAAAAAAGAAGAAGATTTATTATATGATACAATTAATTATTGGCATAAATTATTTCCTCATTCAGAAATATTACCAATATCTGCATTAAAAAAAATAAATATAGATTTATTAATGCACAAAATTATAACTTTATTATCTGAACATCCTCCTTATTATCCCAAAGAATTTTTAAGTAACAAATCAGAACGTTTTTTTGTAAATGAAATTATTAGAGAAAAAATATTTTTTATTTATAAACAAGAAATTCCATATTCCGTAGAAATACAAACTGAATTATTTAAAGAACAAAAAACTTTTATATATATATTTTCTTCTATATATGTAGAAAAGAATTCTCAAAAAGGAATTTTAATTGGAAAAAAAGGATTGACTATTAAAAAATTGAAGTTCTTTTCTGTAAAGAGTATGGAATCTTTTTTCAGAAAAAAAATAAAACTTAAATTTCATGTGAAAATTTGTTTTAATTGGAGATACGATTTCAAGAAATTGAAACATTTTGGATATTAAATAATTTTTATCATAAAAAATTCTTTTTTTCCAAATTGGAATAGAATAAACTTATTTTTTATCACATTTTCTTTTTTGATTTCTATATTTTCTTTTACGATAATTTTATTAAAAGAAATAGAATTGGCTTTTAAAGCACGGGTTGCTTCACTTTTAGAAGAAAAAAAACCACTTTTTTTTAGAAGATCTAATAAAAAAATTCCTTTTTCAAATTTTTCTCGAGAAAAAGACATATGAGGTATATGATCATAGATCACTTCAAAAGTCTTCTCATCTAATAATTGGATAGGTTCATTTTTTTTTTCGAATAATAAATGTGTAATTTTTTTTATTTCTTTAGAAATATGATCTCCATGAACCCATTTAGTAATTTCATAAGCTAATTTTTTTTGTAAAAGTCTTTGACTTGGATTTACTTTATGTTGTAAAATCAACTTATTAATCTTTTCTTGAGATAAAAAAGTATATATTTTTATATATTTTTCTATTTCCGTATCGGAAACATTCATCCAAAATTGATAAAATTTATATGGAGATGTTTTATTTTTATCTAACCATATGTTTTCTCCTGTTTCACTTTTTCCAAATTTGGATCCATTAGATTTTGTTATTAAAGGAAAAGTTATTCCATATACTTTTTTACCTGTTTTCTTTTTTATTAATTCTATCCCTGTGATGATATTTCCCCATTGATCAGATCCTCCAATTTGTAATTGACAATTTTTTATTTGATTCATATAAAAGAAATCATATCCTTGGATCAGGGAATAGGAAAATTCCATAAAGGATATTCCGTTTTTTTTATCGTTAATTCTTTTTTTTACAGAATCTTTAGAGATCATATAATTTACAGTAAAATATTTTCCTACTTCACGAATAAATTCTAAAAAAGAAAAATTTTGAATCCAATCAAAATTATTGAATAATTCTATTTTTCCTGAATAAATTTTTAAAAGATTGTATATTTGATTTTTTATAGAAGTCGTATTTTTCTGTAGTATTTTTTTTTTTATAAAAATTCTACTCTCATTTTTTCCAGAAGGATCTCCTATAAAACCGGTTGCTCCACCAATTAAAATTAAGGATTTATGTCCCATTTTATGAAAATGAATCGATACGATAATAGGAAGTAAGTTTCCTAAATGAAGAGAATCCGATGTTGGATCAAACCCAACGTATATAGTAGTTGGGTTTTTTAATAGATTTTCTATTCCAGTTACTTTATTCTTTATTAAACCTCTCCATGAGAGTTCTTTCATAATATTTTGCATATACAAAATTTAGCTATATAATAAGTTAAGTTTAAATAAAAATAAATGATACAAAAAATTATAGGATATAATATTTTTACTTTTTTTTTTAGTTTAATTCATATAATTTTTGTGTATTTCTTTTTTGAAAAAGATTTTTTTTATGTATTAAAAATATATATTTTCTTATTACCTATCAGTAGTTGTTTTTTCTTTTTTTCTTCTTTTATAAGAAAAAAAAAATATAAAAAAGCTATATCTAGATATATAATATTGATTATCATCAAGTTATTTTTTAGCATCTTCATTTTTCTTTATTTAATAATTGAATCTAATCAACATTTCTATAATTTATCTTTATTAAGATTTTTTATAAATTTTGTTTTCTCATATTTAATGATTCTATTTTTTAGAATTATGTTTTTATTATAAATTAGTTTTTATAAATTTTTCTTTTATAACTGCTTCTACAGATTTATTTTGAATTTTAGAATTAAGCCAAGAAATAATATCTAAATATAGAAAAGTTCTTTTTTCATAAGGATGATCATAATATTTAATTAATTTATCTCTTAATTTTTTAAATTGATTTTTTATTTGATGAGGATATACATTTCCAAGTTTTTTGAAAAAATGAATAATTTTTTTTTGTACAACATACCAATCATCCATTTGGATAAAAAATCTATATGTTGATTGAATTTTTTGATCCATATTTTCATCTAATCCACTTTCATAACAAGCGATTAAATGTAAAAGTCTAGCAAAACATTGTAAATCTTGTCGTAAATTTTTTTTTTTATTTTCCATAATTTTGGATAAATAAAAAATAGTATTAGAGTTATCCCCACTTCCAAAGTATAAACAGGCTATTTTGTAATAGAGTATCATTATATAATGAGAATCTAAATGAGTATAAATTTTTTCAAAATCAATAAATAATGATGGAATTACTTTTTTTACTCCTTCCGAAAAACTTCCTTCCATATAATGCTTGTTTATACGATTTGTATATGTATACATAAAAATTAATATTCTAGTATTTCCATTGATCAGTATTTCTCCATTTTTAACTTCTTTTTCAAATTGTTGAAATACATTAACAAACTTTGAATAATGATTTAAGTAAAATAAGGTATCTAATAAATAATGATATCCTTTTAAATAACTTACAGGTGCTATTTTTTTTGCTATTGTATAATTTTGAAATAATTCAACCCATTTATAAGATGATCTATAGCACATTACAAAATCTTGCCTAATATAATGATACCATACTTGAGCTTGATATAGAAACAATTTTTCATAAAAACTAAGTTTATCAATATCGAATTTTGTAATATTTGTACGAAAATATGTTTCTATAAATATTTTATCTTTTTCATTTCTTACATATCCCACTTTTAAATATAATCCATATAATTCTAAGGAAAGACTAGATAAGGCATTATTACATTTAATTTTTTCAATCAATTCTTTAGATTCTGCAGATAATTCTCCAGATCTAGAATAAAGACTTCTGGTTATATGTTGAGATTCTATCATTTTTTCAAATTCAACTAATTCTAAAAGAATAGTATTACACTCATAATATCTAGCAATAACTTTTGCTTTTCCTAAAAATTTCAAGCTTTGAATATATAAACCTTTATTATATAAAATTTTAGAAAAATCTAAATATTCACGTATTTGTAGATCATAATTTTTTTCAGTATGTAAAAATTTAAGACTAATCAATATTTGTTTATATAAATGAGCCTTCATATTGGATAACTGTATTTTACTTATGGTAGTTTTTTTTAATATTTTTTTTTCGTTATAATGATTCATTTTGCTCATTATTTCAAAAAGGTTCATAAACTTAGAGCATTTATTTCTTTTTATTCGTTGAGTATAAAGTTTAAAATTTCTTTTCTCGGAACTTGATAAAGTTTGAATTAATAAAAAAAGGTGATCTGATTTATTATTATAATTAGACATTGTAATTATATAATGATATTTTGTTTGAAAAATAGAAAAATATAAAATAATTTTTATAATTAGATATTGTAACTATTACAATAATTTATTTCTATTTTCTTTTTGGAAAAAATAGTTTTGAAATTATCAAACGATCTAAGAATATGAAAAAGAAAAAAATTCAAATTTTTGATACAACTTTACGAGATGGAGAGCAAGTTCCAGGATGTAAATTAAATACTAAAGAAAAAGTAAAAATAGCTAAACAATTAGAATCTTTGGGAGTAGATGTAATTGAAGCAGGGTTTCCTACTTCAAGTCCAGGAGATTATCAATCTGTTCAAAATATTTGTAAATCTGTTTTACAAACTGTAGTTTGTGCATTATCTAGGGCTGTAGAAAAAGATATAGAAATAGCAGGAGAAGCTCTAAAATATGCTAATAGACCTAGAATTCATACGGGAATAGGAACATCTTCTTATCATATTCGATATAAATTTAATAGTACTCCAGAAAAAATTATAGAAAAAGCTATATGTGCAGTTAAATATG
The DNA here is from genome assembly GCF_014251655.1 of Blattabacterium cuenoti. Classification (NCBI taxonomy): domain Bacteria; kingdom Pseudomonadati; phylum Bacteroidota; class Flavobacteriia; order Flavobacteriales; family Blattabacteriaceae; genus Blattabacterium; species Blattabacterium cuenoti. Next base: position 573,150 of record NZ_CP059225.1, on the reverse strand, counting down.
CTAAAAAATTTGTAGAAGATGTAGAATTTTATGCAGAAGATGCAGGACGTACAGAAAATGAATTTCTTGCGAAAGTTTGTGAAAATGTGATAAAACATGGAGCCACGGTAATTAATGTTCCTGATACAACAGGATACTGTTTACCAAAAGAATATGGAGAAAAAATACGTTTTTTAAAAGAAAATGTAAAAGGGATTCATAAAGTTACATTATCTACTCATTGTCATAATGATTTAGGATTAGCAACAGCTAATTCTTTATATGGAATTATGAATGGGGCGAAACAAGTTGAATGTACAATAAACGGTATTGGAGAAAGAGCTGGAAATACTTCTTTGGAAGAAATTGTTATGATCATTAAACAAAATTCTCATTTGAATTTATTTACTAATATAAATACAAAATTAATTTTTTCTACAAGTCACTTGGTATCCAAATGTACAGGAATGAAAGTTCAATCTAATAAAGCTATTGTAGGATTGAATGCTTTTTCTCATTCATCTGGAATACATCAAGATGGTATTATAAAAAAAAGGGAGACTTATGAAAGTATTAATCCGGAAGATGTTGGAATAAATCAATCTTCCATTATTCTAACAGCTAGAAGTGGAAGAGCAGCATTAGCTTATCGTTATGAACGATTAGGTCATTCTTTGAGTAAGAAATTTTTAGATTTGGTTTATTCTATTTTTTTAAAATATGCAGATAAAAAGAAAGAAATTACTGATAAAGAATTAAAAACGATATTAAAAAAAGCTAATAATAACAAAAAAATATTACATTCTAATACTAGTAGTAGAAGAATAAATGTTGTATAAAATGTCATAAAAATGTCAAGATCATTATTTGATAAAATTTGGAATAATCACATAGTAAAAAAATTAGAAAGTGGAGTATATGTGATTTATATAGATAGACATTACATTCATGAAGTGACAAGCCCTCAAGCTTTTTTAGAATTGGAAAGAAAAAATTTATCCGTTTTTAGACCAAAACAAATAATTGCTACAGTAGATCATAATGTTCCTACAGTGAATCAACATTTACCTATCAAAGATCCTTTATCTAGAAAACAAATTAATTTATTAACAAATAATTGTAATAAATATGGAATTGTTTTGTATCAATTAGGGCATAAAAATAACGGAATAGTTCATGTTATAGGACCTGAATTGGGTTATACTTTGCCAGGAATGACAATAGTTTGTGGAGATAGCCATACTTCAACACACGGGGCTTTTGGATGTATAGCATTTGGAATTGGAACTAGTCAGGTAACTATGGTTATGGCTAGTCAATGCCTATTATTATCCAAGCCTAAACAAATGAAAATTCATTTAAATGGAAATTTGAGAAAAGGAGTTACTCCAAAAGATGTTATTTTGTATATGATATCAAAATTAGGAGTAGATGCAGGTATTGGTCATTTTATAGAATATACTGGTCCTTCTATTCAAAAAATGAGTATGGAAGGAAGAATGACTATTTGTAATATGAGTATTGAAATGGGAGCAAAAGGAGGATTAATCGCTCCAGATAAAATCACTTTTGATTATATTCAAAAAAGAAAAAATTCTTTATTTCAACAATCTAATATACAAGATATAATGGAGTATTGGAATTATTTAAAAACAGATGATGATACATTCTTTGATAAAGAATATACCTTCAATACTAAAGAGATCTATCCCATGATAACTTATGGAACAAATCCTGGAATGGCTATAAAGATAGATGAACCTATTCCAAAACATAATTCATCAGAATACAATAAATCTTTGGATTATATGGGTTTTATCCCAGGAGAATATTTAATAGGTAAAAAAATTCATTATATTTTTATAGGAAGTTGTACTAATTCTAGAATAGAAGATTTAAGATTAGTAGCTTCTATTGTCAAAGGGAAAAAAAAAGCTCATCATGTCCATGTGATGATAGTTCCTGGATCAAATCAGGTAGTTCAACAAGCTAAAAAAGAAGGATTGGATAAAATCTTTAAAGATTCTGGATTCGAATTTCGTCAACCTGGATGTTCTGCGTGTTTAGGAATGAATGAGGATAAAATACCTTTTGGTGAATACTGTTTATCTACATCTAATAGAAATTTTAAAGGAAGACAAGGGCCAGGATCTCGTACAATGTTAGCTAGTCCTTTAACAGCAGCTATTGTTGCTATTGAAGGTAAAATTGTAGACGTAAATCAATATATTCATGAAAAAATTTACAACATTAATTAGTAGAGCTATCCCATTATCTGTAGAGGATATTGATACAGACCAAATTATTCCAGCTCGTTTTTTAAAAGAAATTAAAAGAGAAGAATGTGGAAATAATCTATTTATAGATTGGCGTTATAAAAAAGATGGATCTATAAATGAAGATTTTGTCTTAAATAATCCTAATTTTTGTGGGAAAATTCTTTTATCTGGAAGAAATTTTGGTTGTGGTTCTAGTAGAGAACATGCTGCATGGGCTCTTTTGTATTATGGATTTAGAGTTATAATATCTAGTTTTTTTGCTGATATTTTTAAAGAAAATGCATTAAACAATAGATTACTTCCTATAGAAGTATCCGAATATTTCTTAAAAAAATTATTTTTTGTAACTGAAAATAATCCGAAAATAGAAATAAAAATTGATTTAATTCATCAAATAGTTACCATTTTAAAAACAGGAGAATTTGAAAAGTTTGAGATACATCCATACAAAAAAAATTGTTTTTTAAATGGATATGATGATATAGATTTTTTAGTTTCTCTTAAAAAAGAAGTGGAAATTTTCGAAAAAAATAAAAGAATATGAAAAAAAAAATATCTGTAATAGAAGGAGATGGAATAGGCCCTGAGATCATGAAACAAACAATAAAAGTTTTGAATTCTATAGCTAGAAAATATGGTCATAATTTTCAATATAAAAAAATTTTAGCTGGATCTGTAGCAATAGATAAATTTGGATATCCAATTTCAAAAGAAACTATAAATACTTGTTTAAAATCAGATGCCGTTTTATTTGGTTGTGTAGGAGATCCCAAACATGATCATAATCCGAGAGGGATGAGACCCGAAGATGGATTGTTACAATTGAGAAAAATAATGAATGTATATTGTAATATACGTCCTGTAGTCCTTTATTCTGAAATTAATAAGTCTCCTATAAAAAAAGAATTATTAGAAAAGGTAGATTTTGTTATTTATCGTGAATTAACAGGAGGTATTTATTTTGGAGAAAAAGGTCGTTTTGATGATGGAGAAAAGGCTTATGATTATTGTATATATTCTAAAAATGAAATTGAAAGAATTGGAGAAATGGCTTTGAAAGCTGCTGTAACTAGGAGGAAAAAAATAACATTAGTAGATAAAGCTAATGTTTTGGAAACATCTAGGTTATGGAGAGAAGTAATTCAAAAAATGGCATTGGATTATCCAGATGTCTATCTAGATTTTTTATATATAGATCATGCCGCTATGCAAATGATTTTAAATCCTAATAGATTTGATGTTATTTTAACGGATAATATGTTTGGAGATATTCTTTCGGATGAATCTAGTGTTCTTACAAGTTCGATAGGATTACTACCATCTGCTTCTATAGGAGATCATAAATCTATGTTTGAACCTATCCACGGATCTTATCCTAAAGCAGCAGGTAAGAATATTGCAAACCCTTTAGGATGTATCCTTTCAGGAGCTATGATGTTAGAATATTTTGGAATGTATGAAGAAAAAGAAATTGTAGAAAAAGCTGTTAAAGATTCTATAGATAAAAAAATATGTACTCCAGATATTATTGATTCGGAAAACTGTTCAACAACAGAAGAAGTGGGAAATTATATAGAAAAATATATTAAAAATCAATAAATTTTTTCTATAATTGGTATTTTTGAATTTAAAATTTCTGAAATTCTATTGATAAGGAATGGAAGAAAGTATTTTTTGTAGTCTCCATATGTGATGTTTATTTTTTTTTCCTGAAAAAAATTTATAGAAACTTGTGATATATCTCCATTCTTATCAGGAGAAATGATTCCTAAAATAGGTAATTTTTTTGATTTTTCTATAAACCCGTAATATTTAAACCATAAATAAACGTAAATAAGTAATTGCATAATATTAGAATAATTTGGATTTATAAAAATATTTTCAATTTTTTCTAAAGATACGTTCATCTCTTTTGTTTTTGAAAATCCTATTTTATAATCTAGAATACGAGTAATTTTGTCACACTCATCTATACGATCAATAATTCCATGTAAATTCACTTGGATAGATCCAATATTTAATCTTGTAGAAAGATTGCATTCTATTTCTCTTAAAAAAATTTTGTGTCCGTTTTGAATCAATTTTTCATCCCATGAAATAAAATTTTTTACATAATTTGTTATGATATAATAAAATAATGTTTGATTCTCCTTAATTATTTTTTTTTTTTCTAAAAGTTTTTTTTTTATAATATATTCATAGATATTTTTCATCTCATGAATACGATTTATGGTTATAAAATTATTTTTTATGGGAGAATATAAAATATTTAATGTTTTATGAGTTATTTTTCCTATTTCTTTTTTGAAAGAAAAATTTTCTACATCATTTAGATTTATATTAAGTATTTTTTTATAATAGAATAAGAGAGGATTATAATTATATAAATGGATAGAAGAAGGAGATAATCCTTTATTAACTAACTGATGTAAATGATGAATAATAGATTGTGTTTTTTCGATAACAATAGGATTCTCCACCCTTTTATGGGTCTTCATATTAGAATATATATTATGAATTTTTTTTTCTATTGGAATTTCTGAATCGATTTCTATTTGGTGAATAAAACGACTTTTTTCTCCAGAATTTATTTCATCTGGTTGATTTTTATATATTAAAAACGTTTTTTTTGAAGATTGAAAAATTCTTAAAAAATGTTGAAAATAAAAATCATTATTTAAATGATTGATATGTAATTTTTCTCTAATATCAAAGGGAATGAAAGAATTACTTTTCATATTTGGAGGAATAACTCCTTCATTAAAAGAAGTAATAATGACTGATTCGAAATTTTTAAAATAAATATCTAAGAAGTTAGTTATATATAAACCTCTTGTATTTTTACGTATATATCGTATACTTTCCATATTGGAAAATTGCTTATATATGTAAAGGATATCATTAACTCCGTAGAAACATTTTTCTTTTTTTCTAATTATTATTTTTATTTTTTGTATATAATTTTCTAACTTAACAAGAAATTTTAATTCTAAACAGTGTTTGTTGCTGTTTGCAAATAATAGTTTTTTTAGTTTTCTAATAAAACTTATAATGCTTGAAATTATAAGTTTTATATTATTAGTAGGAGTTTGAAAAATAATCCATAAGTCATTTTTTAATAAATGTTTTTTCATAACCTCTTCGGGAATAAAATTGGAATTATTTTCCATTTTTAATTTTTTTAATAAAGAATTTTTCTTCAAGAAAAATTTTTGTATGTATCCATTTGATAATATATTGATCACATCTTTTCTATTGAATTTATTTAGTTTTTCTTTATTTAATAAAAATTGAAAAATGTTATAAAAAGTGTAGTAGATAGGATTTTCTTTAAAAGAATAATTAATATTTATAGATTGATTGATTTTTAATCTTTTTAGGTAATTTAATAAAGGAATCGTCAAAGAATTGTTTCCCGGAATAAGAAGTATATTATGAGGTTTTTCTCCTTTTTTAATTAATTGAAATATTATATCCTTTACTATTCTTAGTTGTTCTATTTCTTTTGAAACTTCAATTATTTTTATACATTTAGAATCTTTTTTTTTATTTTTTTTTATATTATATACATCATAAAAAAATCCTTGATGATTTTGAACAATTTTTCTAACAAATATTTTCTCATATTCATTTAAGATGATTTCTTTTATGAAAATAATTTTTGTATTTGAAATTTTAGATAAAAAAAAATTTAAATGAGGAATAATGATTCTAAAAAGCATCCCTGGATAAGTGATTCCTTTTTTTAAAAGTTGGGATTGCAAAATGTAATAATATTTATGTATTTTTTCCCAAAAAATAAATTTTGTTTTTTTTGAATTATTAGGATCCCATTGTTTTATTTTTTCTGCGGAAATCACAGAATAAAAAAAGATATCGGGATTTACCATACTGGTATCTATATCTTGAAAATCATTTAATATTTTAGGACCCCAATGAAAAAAATTTTTCCATTTTTTTTCTGATAAATCATTTTCTTTGAATAAAGAAAAAAAGTTAAGAAGTATGGAATAATTATCCGAAATTTGTAGTCCAGAAATTTTCTCTAAAAATGTTTCTATAGTAAAAAATTTAGTATCATATCCTAATTTTGATATATGTTTGTTTTTTATATATTCTATAGTAGTGGGATATTTTGATATAAATATATATTTATGACTAACATCTATTTTTTTTAATAGATGTTTAATTATATGATCTATTTTTTTTTTCACAAGAAAAAATTTTTTTAATATTTATTTTATCTCTATGAATTTGATCTTTCAGTTCTTGAAGAGTATTAAATTTTTTTTCTTTTCTAATTATATGAATTATAAAAATATCTATTTTTTTTCCATAAATATTTCCAAAAAAGTCAAAAATATGTACTTCTATTTTAATTGTTTTATTATTACTAATAGTAGGATTGGTTCCTATATTCAACATACCATGATAAGTTTTATCTATATAATTAATTTTTACTGCATAAACACCTTTTTTTGGAATTAATTTTTTTGAATTTACTTGTATATTGGCCGTTGGAAAATTAATCCCTCTTCCTATTCCTTTTCCTCTAATAACATAACCCGATAACGGATAAAAATATCCAAGAGCTTTATTGGCCCATTCTATATCTCCCAATATAAGAGATTTACGGATATTAGTAGAACTAACCGTTTGTTTTTGTATTTTATAAGGTTTTAATTGATGAACTTTGATTCCATGATAATTGGTTATCTTTTTCAATTCTTCATAAGAATCATTTTTATCTTTTCCTACATGAAAATCATATCCAATAATAATTAATTGAATTTTCCATTTTAAATGGAAAATTTTTGAAAAAAAATTTTTTTTACTTAATCTAGAAAAGTCTATAGTAAAAGGATGAATAATTAAATGTTTGATTCCTGTTTTTTTTAAATTAGATATTCTTTCTGAAAGAGTATTTAAATAGTAAAAATTTTCTTTAGGATTTAATATTTCTTTGGGATGTGGATGGAAAGTAAGTAGAACTGTAGAATATTTTTTATCAGATTTAAAAATTAAGTTTTTGATAATCTTTTGATGTCCCATATGAACTCCATCAAAAACTCCTAGTGTTAATGAACATGGAAAAATAGACGAAAATTCATCAATAAGTGAATAAATTTTCAAAATTTTTACTTTTTTTTCTCTTACATTTACATAATACAAAGATATAATTTTTAGATTATAAAAAAAAAGAATTGTATAATGTTGAATAAGAAAAAATTAAAGGGAATTATTACTAGAATTATAGGACCAGTAATTGATGTTTCTTTTAAAAAAGGATCTCATCTTCCTAAAATTTACGATGCTTTAGAAGTAAAATTAACCAAAAAAACTAAAATAGTATTAGAAGTTCAACAACATATTGGAGACAAAAATGTCCGTTGTATTTCTATGGAAATTACCGACGGATTACAAAGAGGTCTAGAAGTTGAATCTTTAAATAAACCCATCAGCGTTCCTATAGGAGAATCTATTAATGGTAGGGTTTTTAATGTTTTGGGAAACTGTATTGATGGATTAGGAAATATCGACAATTCTATGAATAGACCTATTCATAACGATCCTCCAACGTTTCAAGATTTATCTACAGATATAGAAATATTGTATACAGGGATTAAAGTCATTGACTTGATAGAACCTTATCCAAAAGGAGGAAAAATTGGATTATTTGGAGGAGCAGGGGTAGGAAAAACTGTATTGATACAAGAGTTAATAAATAATATAGCTAAAGTACATGGAGGCAAATCTGTTTTTGCAGGAGTAGGTGAAAGATCTAGAGAAGGTAATGATTTATTAAGAGAAATGTTAGAATCTGGAATTATAAAATATGGAGATTCCTTTATGAAATCCATGAAAAAAGGAAACTGGGATCTATCTAAAATAGATAAAGAATCTTTAAAAGAATCCAAAGCTGCTTTTGTTTTTGGACAAATGAATGAACCTCCTGGAGCTAGAGCTAGAGTTGCTTTATCTGGATTAACATTGGCTGAATATTATAGAGATCAATCTATAATAGGAAACAAAAAAGGTCAAGATGTCTTGTTTTTTATAGATAATATATTTCGTTTTACTCAAGCTGGATCAGAAGTTTCAGCTTTATTAGGAAGAATTCCTTCATCTGTAGGTTATCAACCCACTTTATCATCTGAAATGGGATCGATGCAAGAAAGAATTGCTTCTACAAAAAAAGGATCCATAACTTCGGTACAGGCTGTTTATGTTCCTGCAGATGATTTAACAGATCCTGCTCCTGCTATTACATTTTCACATTTAGATGCAACAACAGTTCTTTCTAGAAAAATAGCTTCTTTGGGGATTTATCCTGCAGTAGATCCTTTAGATTCTACTTCACGTATTTTATCTCCAGATATTATCAACAAAAATCATTACGATTGTGCACAACGTGTTAAAGAAATTTTACAAAAGTATAATTCTTTACAAGATATTATAGCTATTTTAGGGATAGAAGAATTAAGTGAAGAAGATAAATTAATAGTTTCTAGAGCTAGACGTGTTCAACGTTTTTTATCTCAACCATTTCATGTAGCTAAACAATTTACAGGAATTGAAGGGGAATTTGTGAATATTGAAGACACTATTAAAGGATTTAATATGATAATAGATGGAAAATTGGATCATATTCCGGAAATAGCTTTTAATTTAAAAGGAACAATAGAACAAGTAATAGAAAATGGAAAAAAAATGTTATCAACTTAATTTATGAAAATTAAGATCGTTTATTGCAATAAAATTTTATATCAAAAAAATATAGTTTCTATTATAGCTCCTGGCTTATATGGTTATTTTCAAATACTAAAAAATCATGCTCCTTTTATTTCTGTATTGGGAAATGGAATTATAAAATTTTATATAGAAAATATTGATCAATTTCAAGAAATTAAAATAGAGGGAGGATTTTTACAAGTGAAAAAAAATTTTATTTTAGTGATTTTATGATGGTTTATAAGAAGATAGTTTCATATATTCTTTTCTATTTTTAAATATTTTTATAGCATTAAAAATGGCCTCTTCAAAAGAATGTTCATTTGCTACTCCTTTTTTAGCTATATCATAAGCGACTCCATGGGCTGGAGAAGTTCTAATATGAGAAAGACCAGCTGTAAAATTAACTCCTTGATTATAAGTTAAGGTTTTAAAAGGGATTAACCCTTGGTCATGATACATAGCTAAAATTGCGTCAAAATTTCGATAACTGTGATTCCCAAAAAAACTGTCTGAAGAATAAGGTCCAAAAATTAACCATCCTTTTTTTTGAAATAAATTATCAACAGCTGGTTTAATCTTTGTTTTTTCTTCATCTCCTATTAGTCCATTATCTCCAGAATGAGGATTACATCCTAAAACTGCAATTTTAGGTTTTTCTATAAAAAAGTCTATAATTAGAGATTTACGTAAAATTTTTATGGACTTTATTATTTTTTTTACGTTTAATTCTGAACTTATTTTCTTTAAAGGCAAATGATTGGTGACTAAAGCTATTTTTAATAAATCGTGGATCATTACCATTAATGATTCTCCTTCTAAAACATTTTGTAAATATTCAGTATGTCCAAAAAATGAAAAACCTTTTAAATTCATACATTTTTTGTTTACGGGAGCTGTTACTAATACATCTATTTTTCCTTCTTTTAAAGATTTTACAGCTTTTTTTAAAGATGTAATAGGGTATTTTCCTGAATCTGGATGATTAATTTTTATAGACTCAAATTGAGTATCTTCTTTCCAAATATTGAACACATTAATTTTATGATCAACAATTTCTTTAAAATTTTTAATTTCTCGAATATGATTGAACTCTAGATTTAAAATTTTTTTATAATAATAGCACAATTTAACAGATCCAAATAATATTGGAGTAAAAAAATCTAAAATCTTTTTTTTCATACATACTTTTAAAAATATTTCAATTCCTATTCCATTAATATCACCTGTAGTAAAACCTACCTTAATTTTTTTTTTTATGTAATTCATTTAATTTAAAAAGAAAATTAGAATAATTATGTTTACTGGTATCATAGAATGCATGACAAAAGTACAACAATTAAACCGTGATAGAAAAAATCTTTATATTACCTTTTACAATCCATTTTCATATAAAATAAAAATCCATCAAAGTATTTGTCATAACGGAATATGTTTAACAATTATAGATGTTAATGAAAAAACTTATTCAGTTATAGCCTCTGAAGAAACTTTATTATGTTCCAATTTAAATTATTTAAAACTTAAGGATGAGGTGAATTTAGAAAGAGGATTAATTATGATGAAGGAAAGATTTGATGGACACTTTGTCCAAGGACATGTAGATACAACTGCTATAATTCAAAATATAGAAAGTAGAGATGGAAGCTGGATTTTTTTCTTTAAATCTAAAAAAGAACTAAATCATATAGTTGTAGAAAAAGGTTCTATCGCTATCAATGGAATAAGTCTCACTATAAGAACATGTACTAGATATAATATTAGTATATCCATTATTCCTTATACTTATGAAAAAACCAATTTTCATTTTATGAAAATTGGAGACGTTGTGAATATAGAATTTGATATTATAGGAAAATATATTGCTAAATATCTTAATAACAATTATTCTTTATAAAATAGGACCTCCATAGGAAATATTGTTATCAACGTATTTTTTGTATATTTCAAAATGATCAATAAATTTTTTTGCCAGTATTTTTACTTGATTTTGATATCTTTTTTCATTTTCCCATGAATTTTTTGGGTTCAAAATTCGAGAAGATATTCCTGGACAATATTTTGGTATTTGAAAATTGAAAACTGGATATTTTTCATAAGGAACTTTTAATAAAATTCCGTCTAAAACATTTTGTACTATTTTTCTAGTATCAGTTAATTTTATACGATATATTGAATCATATTTACCTGATATTAATCCAGTATTGATCATCCAAACATTTATTTTTGTATTATCTAATTTTTTCGTAAACATATTAGTATATTGAATCGGATGTAAAGGCATAAATGGAGCTCCAAAACAAGAAGAAAAAGTAGCTATTGGTCTTTTTATATGAAGTTCTGTACCGGCTACTTTAGAGGTATATCCTAATAAAAAATAATAAGAAGATTGAACTTTATTTAATTTAGCTATAGGAGGTAAAACTCCAAAAACATCATATGTTAGAAAAAAAATGTTTTTTATATTAGAAGACGATAATTTATTTTCAATATTTTTTACGAAGTAAATAGGATAACTGATCCTCATATTTTGAGTAATAGAATCATCAAAAAAATTTACTTCTCTAGTTCCTTTTTTAAAAGAAACATTCTCTAACATAGCTCCTTTTTTGATAGCATTATAAATCATAGGTTCATTTTTTTTAGAAATCCCCCATACTTTTGCATAACATCCTCCTTCAAAATTAAAAATAATATTATCATCAGTCCAACCATGTTCGTCGTCTCCTATCAAATTTCGATTAGGATCATTAGAAATTGTGGTCTTTCCAGTTCCAGATAATCCAAAAAAAAGAGCTGTATCCTTTTCATCTTTTCCTATATTTGCAGCACAATGCATTGGAAATACATTTTTATATATAGGAAGTATAAAGTTTAAAACGGAAAATATAGATTTTTTTATTTCTCCTGTATATCCAGATCCTCCAATTAGAATTATTTTTTTAGAAAAGTTTAAAATAGAAAAATTCTTATGGGATGTTCCGTCTTTTTCTGGGTTAGATTGAAATCCTGGTGCACAAAACAATAACCAATCTGGTAAAATTTTTACAATTTTTTGAAATCTAAAAAATAGATTATGTATAAATAGATCAGACCATGGGTATTCACAGATAGTACGGATATTTAATTGATAACGTTTATCAGAGCAAACATATCCATCTCTAAGGTACAATCTTTTTCCTGATAAATATCGAATTATTTTTTGATGTAAATCATCAAATTTTTCTAGATTGAAAGACTGATTAAATTTTTTGTTCCACCAAACTTTTTTTTCCGTAATAGAATCCTTAACAATAAATCTATCCTCTGGAGATCTACCAGTAAATAAACCTGTATTAATTGCTAATACCCCTGATTTAGTTTCTACTCCCATTCCTTGCTGAATAATAATATTTTGTAATTCCTTAGGAGTTAACTGCCAATTTTCGGATGATTTAAATATACCGTAATTTTCTATAGAAAAAGGAATCATATATTATTTATTTTATCTACTTTTTGTAATACGACAAATTTATATATGATTTTATAAAAGTTTACTAATTTTGTATCATAAAAAAAATTATGATCCTATGTCTGATATTGCATCTAGAGTTAATGCTCTTATCGTAGAAAAACTAAGTGTAGATGAAAAAGATATTATTCCTTCTGCTAGTTTTACCAATGATTTAGAAGCAGATTCCTTAGATATAGTAGAATTAATTATGGAGTTTGAAAAGGAATTTAATATTAGTATTTCTGATGAAAAAGCCGAAAAAATAACAACAGTAGGAGAAGCCATACAGGCCATAGAAGATCTTTTGATAGAGAAAAAAAATCTCGATCAAAAATCTGAAAAATAAGATGACATTTTAGTATCATGATATGGATAGATTGAAAAAAGTAGTAGTTACTGGAATGGGGACTCTTACTCCTATAGGAAATAATATAGATGAATACTGGATTTCTCTTGTTAACGGTAAAAATGGGTGTGCTCCTATCACTTATTTTAATACCGATAAGTATAAAACAAAATTTGCTTGTGAATTAAAAGATTATGATCCGAGTATTTTTTTTAGTAAAAAAGAAAGACGAAAATTGGATCCTTGTGCACAATATGGAATTATAGCTTCTGAAGAAGCTATAAGAAATAGTGGAATTAATTTTTTTAAAGAAAGAAGGGAAAGAATTGGAGTTATTTGGGCGTCTGGAATTGGAGGCCTTCTCAATTTAGAAAAATCTATTTCAGATTATGTAAATGGGGGTAGATATCCTAGATTTAGTCCATTTTTTATTCCTAAAATGCTTATAGATATTACTGCTGGTTTTATTTCTATGAATTATGGAATTCATGGTCCAAATTACGCTACTGTATCTGCTTGTGCCTCCTCTTCTAATGCTATTGTAGATGCATATCATTTAATATGTTTAGGAAAAGCTGATATAATAGTAACAGGGGGTTCTGAAGCTGCTATTACACAAAGTGGAGTAGGAGGTTTTAATGCTTTACATGCATTATCTACTAGAAATGATAATTATCAAACAGCTTCTCGTCCTTTTGATAAAGATAGAGATGGATTTGTATTGGGAGAAGGAGCTGGTTGTCTTATTCTTGAGGAATATAAACATGCTAAGGAAAGAGGAGCAAATATGTATGCTGAAATAGGTGGAGTAGGAATGTCTGGAGATGCTTACCATATGACGGCACCTCATCCAGAAGGAAAAGGAATTATTTTAGCAATGAAAGCTGCTATTCAAGATGCAGGAATGAAATATAAAGACGTGGATCATATCAATTCCCATGGAACTTCTACTATATTAGGAGATTTAGCAGAAATAAAAGCAATTCAAAAAGTATTTCATGAAAACATTTATAATATAAATATTAACTCTACAAAATCTATGACAGGACATTTATTAGGTGCTGCTGGAGCAATAGAAGCAGTAGCTTCTATACTACCTTTAACAAAGGGAATTATTCCTCCAACTATTAACTTATTTCATATAGATAAAAACATAGATCCTAAAATTAAATTTACTCCAAATAAAGCTATAAAAAGAGAAGTTAAAATTAGTATGTGTAATACTTTTGGTTTTGGAGGACACAATGTTTGTATTTTATTCAAAAAAATAAATGTTATTTAGAACCATTTTGAAAAAAGATGAAGATTCTATTTTAGTAGAAAAACTAATAAAAATATTAGGATATTGTACAAAAAATACTAAATTTTTAAAGGAAGTATTTATTTATAGTTTCTCCACAAAAAAAGTAAATTCAAATCAAAGTTATTCTCTTAATTTTCAAAGACTAGAATTTTTAGGAGACGCTATTTTGAATTCTATTATATCACATTTTTTATGTGAAAAATTTCCTGATAAAAAAGAAGGAGAGTTAACTCAAATACGATCTAAAATAGTATGTAGAAAAAATTTAAATGAAATATCTAGAAAATTAACTATCCCAGATATTTTTTCTAATAAACCTATTATATCGGATAATATATTAGGAAATACACTGGAAGCTTTAATAGGATTTATTTATTTAGAAATAGGATATCAAGGTAGTAAAGATTTTGTCCATAAAAAAATTTTACATACTCATGTAAATATTATGGAATTACAAAATAAAATTTTTAGTTATAAAGTATGGATGATTGAATGGTCTCAAAAAAATAAATTTATAATTAATTTTAAAACTTTTCGAGAAGTAGAAAATAAAGATCAAAATATGATCACTTATTTATCTGAATTTACAGTGTTAGAATATGGAATACAAACTAAAGGAAGAGGTTCCTCAAAAAAAAAATCAGAAGAAATAGCGGCAAAAAAAGCTTACTTTATTGTTAAAAAAGAAATAAAATCCATACATAAAGAAATAATAAAATAATAGAAAGAAAATTTGTTATGTTTAATAAAGAAAAAAAATTTCCTCATGTAAAAAAGGGAAAAGGACATCCTTTGATTTTACTTCATGGATTAATGGGAGGATTAAGTAATTTTCAATCTATTCTAGATTTTTTTTCAGAAAAAGGTTATAAAGTAATCATCCCTTCATTACCACTTTATAAAATGCCATTATTTCTTACAAATATTTATCATTTATCTAAATATGTCATTCAATTTATAATGGAAATGAATATTAAAAAGGCTACTTTAGTAGGAAATTCTCTTGGTGGACATGTTGCTTTAATTATAGCAAAAAAAAGGAAAGATTTAGTTCATTCTGTAGTTTTAACAGGTAGTTCAGGTTTATTTGAAAAATCTTTTGGATATGTTTTTCCTAAAAGAGAAAATTATGAATATATTAAAAAAAAATCACAAGAAGTATTTTATGATCCCAATATAGCTACTAAAGAATTAGTAGATGAGGTTTTCCGTATCGTGAATGATAAAAATAAGGGAATGAAAACTTTATATCTTGCTAAAAGTTCTATGAAATATAATATGTCCCAAGATCTATCTTTTATTCACCAACCAATTTGTTTAATATGGGGAAAACAAGATCATGTTACTCCTCCAGAAATAGCAAAAGAATTTCATAGATTATTACCTCATTCAGAATTATATTGGATAGATAAATGTGGACACGTTCCTATGATGGAACATCCAAAAAAATTCATAGATATATTAAAAAAATGGCTTTCTAAATTTGATTTTAATCATAAAAATTTTCTTTATCGTATTTAAAAAATACTACAAACAAAAACTAATGATTCCTAATTCATAAGATTTTAATCCAAATCCAAAAATAGTTCCTTTACAAACAGAAGAAAGAAATGATTTTTTTCTAAAAGATTCTCTAGAATGAATATTAGTAATGTGGACTTCTATAACTGGAGTAGAAATGGATTTGATAGCGTCTGCAATTCCTATAGAAGTGTGAGTATAAGCCCCAGCATTCAGTAAAATTCCATTAGATTGAAATCCAACGGAATGTAAAATATCTATAATTTTTCCTTCACTATTATTTTGATAATAAATAATATCCATATTAGAAAATGGTCTTTTCATTTTTAATTTTTTAAGAAATTCAGTAAAGGATTCACTTCCGTACAACTCTGGTTCTCTTTTTCCTAAAAGGTTTAAATTAGGACCATTGATGATGATTATTTTTTTCATATAACAAATTTTTTTCCAAAAATGTTTTTAATTTCCTGTTTTTTTAATAAACACCAATATCCCGTTTTCATATTTTTTTTGGATAATCCACCAAAATTAATTCGGTCTAATCGAATAACTTTATAATCTAATTTTTTAAAAATTCTTTTAATAATTCTGTTCCATCCTATAGAAATTCCAATTTTTACTTGATTATTAATATTACTCTTTTCTATAAAAATAACTTTTACTTTTCCTTCTCTCAAATATATTTTTCCTTTTCTAATTTTTTCTAAATCTTCATTTTTAATTTTTTTGTTTAATGATACATGATATATTTTTTTAACGTGATATTTTGGATGAGTTAATTTTTCAGATAAAAATCCATCATTTGTCAGAAGTAAAACTCCTGTAGTAGAATAATCTAATCGACCTACAGGAAATATTTTGTATCCAAAATAATTTGGAATTAAATTCATCACTGTTTTTCGTTTAAATTGATCCTTTGTAGAAGTAATAATACCTCTAGGTTTATTAAGTAGTATATAAATTTTATTTTTAATTTTAACTTTAGATCCATAATATGTGACAGTATCATCTACATGAATTGTACTTCCTAATTTTAAAATAGGTTTTCCATTAACTTCTATAGCTCCATATTGAATAAGTTTATCGGCCTTTCTTCTGGAAGAAATTCCAGCATTAGATAAATAACGATTTAATTTAATTTTTTTATGTTCCATTTTATGTTTATGAAAATTAAAAATGAAAAAGCACTTTCATCGTATATTTTTTTAATTTTTTTTTAGATAATTCATAGTTTGTAGTAAATCCTAAAATAAAACCCCCTCCTCCAGAACCGCATAATTTTAAATAATAGATATTGCTATATATACCTTCTTTCCATATTTTCCAAAAATTTTTCGGAATCATAGGACGAAAATGATGAAAAATCCAAATAGAAAGTTTTTTAACATTTTTTAATAAAATAGGGAAGTCTTCTTTTAAAAAAGCTTCGATACAAATTTCATTGTATTTAATGAATTCTTCTTTCAAAATTTTTTTAAATTTATCATGTTTTAATTTTCTGAAAAAAATTTGTATCATAGAATGAGTTTTACTAGGGATTCCAGTATTTAATAAAAATATAGCACCTTTTCCTTCTTTTTTTTTTGGAATACCTACAGTAGAAATATCTTGTTCTGAACGTATAAGTAAAGGCAAATTAAAATAGCAAATCAATGGATCGATCCCTGAACTTTTTCCATGAAAAAAAGATTCCATTTGACTGAATATTTTCTTTAAAATTATTGTATTTTCATTCCAGCTTCCTTTTAATTTATTTTTTGCATATTTATCATAAACAGCAGCAACTAAAGCTCCAGAACTTCCTATTCCATATTTTTGAGGAATATTTGAATGAAAAAATATCCCGTTTTTTATATCTTCATGTAATTTTTTTAAATCTAATTTTACTAAAAATTGTTTTTTTTTTCTAATAGGGATAAGAAATTATAATATTTTTTTATTTCATAATGGGACCATAATATATCCTTATTGAATTTGTAATAACTTTTCAAAGTTCCTTTATAAAGATTATGTGGAATAGAAAGTCCTATAGAATTTTCTAAAATTCCATATTCTCCAAACAATAATATTTTTGCAGGAAAAAAGGTTTTTTTCATTTTTTTTAATTGATTGTAAATATAAATACTAAGAAAACAAATTTAATAAAAACTGAATTAATCTTTTTTTGTACATTTATCTTTCTTTTTTTTTTTTTTATGAAAATAGCCATTTATGGACAAAACATTGGAAAAAAAAATATTGATTATTTGAATAAGTTCATAGGTTATGCATGTGATCATTCCATAGAAATTTATATTGAAAAATCATTTTCTAATATTTTATCTTCTTTTAAAGAGTTCGAAAATTTAGATTTTCCTGTAATTTCTCACTACAAAGAATTAACTAAAGATTTTAGTCTCATGTTTACTTTTGGAGGAGACGGTACCATTTTATCTGCCATTACATTGATAAGAGATACCGGGATTCCTATAGTTGGAGTTAATACAGGTAATTTGGGATTCTTAGCTACTTTCAATAAAGATGTTTTTATTCAAAAAATAGATCAAATTTTCAATAGAAAACTTTATTTAATGCCTAGAAGTTTATTGTGGTTAAAAACTTCTATTCTATATGATCATAAGTTTTTTAACTTTGCATTGAATGAAATTGTAATTCTACGAAAAGAAACGGTTTCTATGATTACTATAGATGTTTATATTGATAATGAATTTTTAACTTCTTATTGGGCCGATGGATTAATTATTTCTACTCCAACTGGATCTACTGGATATTCTTTAAGTTGTGGAGGCCCTATTATTAGTCCAGAAAATAATAATTTTGTGTTAACTCCAATTTCTCCACATAATTTATTTTCACGTCCATTAATTATATCAGATCATCAAACAGTTCATTTAAAAGTACATAGTCGTGTAAAATATTATTCTTTATCAATGG
Organism: Blattabacterium cuenoti; assembly: GCF_014251655.1. NCBI lineage: Bacteria > Pseudomonadati > Bacteroidota > Flavobacteriia > Flavobacteriales > Blattabacteriaceae > Blattabacterium > Blattabacterium cuenoti. The sequence continues at coordinate 554,563 of NZ_CP059225.1, read as the reverse complement.
ATACCAGACTTATTTCTTTGAATAAAGATAATGAATTATCTATCCAAAAAGCTCCTTTTTATATATATCTTCTCCAAGAAGAAAAAAATACTTATTATAAAACATTACGAGAAAAACTTTTATGGGGAATGGATCAAAGAAATTGAATAAAAATCTTTGTTTTTTTATTTTTATCTTTGTTGTATATTTTTATGAAAAAATTACTGGATAAAATAGATTATAATAATTTACCTAATCATGTAGCTATTATTATGGATGGAAATGGACGTTGGGCCGAAAAAAGAGGAAAACTAAGAACATTTGGTCATGAAAGAGGAATCTATTCGGTAAAAGATACTATAAATGGATGCAAAGAACTAGGAATTCCTTATATGACATTATTTGTATTTTCTTCGGAAAATTGGAGTAGACCTAAAAAAGAAATAGATAGTTTAATGCATTTATTTCATACTAATTTAAAAATTCATTTAGAAGAAATTCATGAAAAAAATTTAAAAATTATTACTATAGGAGAAATTGGAAGATTATCTAATCTTATTCAGAAAGAATTATTTTTCTTCATGAAAAAAACTAAAAATAATACATCTGGAACTTTGATTTTGGCACTCAGTTATAGTGCAAGGGAAGAAATTTTAAGAGCAACAAAGAATATAGCCAAAAAAGTATATCAGGGTTTATTATCATTAGAAGATATAGATAATTCTTTTTTTAATAATCATTTATATACCAAAGATTTACCATATGTAGATTTAATTATTAGAACTAGTGGAGAGCAACGTCTTAGTAATTTTTTGCTTTGGCAGTCTGCTTATGCAGAATTATATTTTACAAATATTTTATGGCCTGACTTTCGTAAAAAGGATTTTTTTGAAGCTATAATAAATTATCAAAATAGAAAACGTCGTTTTGGAAACGTGAAATAATTTTTAAATTTCATGAAAAAAAATATCTTTATTATTTTAATAATAATAATATTACAGCAAGTTTATTCATCCAATAATAAAGAAATAGATTTATTATTTGATAATAATAAATCTATTGATATTAATAAAAATATTAACCAGTCGAATGTAATTGTAATTGTAAGAAAAATTCATATAATAGGAAAAACAAAATATGATAGCCATTTTATTTCCAATTTATCTGGAATTTTTCCTGGAGAATCAATAAATATTGGTGGAAAACAAATAGATAATGTAATCCATAAATTATGGAAAAGTAATCTTTTTAAAAACATATCTATCTATAAAAAAGATATAGATGGAAATTTAGTTGATTTATTTTTTGAATTAGAAGATTTAGTACAAATTCATGAAGTAAAAGTAAAAGGGATTAAAAAAGATCAGTTTACGACTATAAAAAAAATAAAAACAGGAGATCATATTTCTGATAATATGATTCAAAATATTAAAAATGATATTCAAGAATATTATAAAAATAAGGGGTTTAATGAAATTAACATAAAAAATAAAATCATTAAAAATGAGAATGGAAATCTATTGTACATAGATGTTGATAAAGGAAAGAAAATTGGTATAGAAGAAATATTTTTTGAAGGGAATCAAGTTTTTAGTAAAAAAGAATTATTGAATTTCATGGTTCAAACTAAAAAAATTTTTTATATACCGATCATTGGAACTCCTAATTTTGTTCAGGAAAATATAATAAAAGATTTGAAAAATATTACAGATAAATATGAATCAAAAGGATTTCTTGATGCAAAAGTATTTTTAGATTCTGTGTGGAAAAAAAGTTCTGGTAATTATGGAATAAAAATAAAGATTTTTGAGGGGAATGAGTATCATTTAGGGGATATAAATATTTTAGGAAATAAAAAAATAGAAACAGATGATTTAAAAAAAATTTTTTTTTATAAGAAAGGAGATATTTATAATAAAATTGAAATAAAAAAAAATGTTTTCAATTATTCTTCTCCTAGTATTCTATCTACTTACCTGAATTTAGGTTATTTATTTGTGAATATAAAACTTATAGAAAAGAAAATCATCGAACATAAAATAAATTTAGAAATACAAGTAGAAGAAAACAATCCTGTGTATATAAATAAAGTGAATATATCAGGGAATTCAATCACTAAAGATCATGTTATTAGAAGAGAATTAGAAACATATCCAGGAGAACTATTTTCTCCTAAAAAGATAAAAGAAAGTTTATCTCATTTAATTGGATTAAATATTTTTGAAAAAGTATATCCAGAAATTATACCAAATAAAAAAAATAGTATCTTGGATATTGAATGGCATGTTGTAGAAAAAAACACTAATGAATTTCAATTTCATGGAGGTTTTGGTGGTAAAAATATGAAAAAAATAATTGGAAATTTTAAATTAAATTTTGGGAACTTTTCTTTAGTTAACCTTTTTAATTATAGGGGATGGAACCCTATCCCTCAAGGAGATGGACAAAAATTAATGATTTTTAGTCAATTAGGAAAAGATTTTTCGTCTTATGGTTTTTCTTTTACAGAACCTTGGATTGAGAAAACAAATCCAATATCTATCACTTTAAAAGGATTTTATTCTATCAATAAAATGAAAAATGATGAAACTACTAAAGAAACTACTAAAATTGATGAAAAACAATTTTTGGAAAAAATAGGAACATCCCTTCAACTAAATAAGTATTTAACTTTTTTGGATCCTTATTCTATAATGAGAACATCTATAGATTACGAAAAATTTATTTATAAAAAAGAAACTTCATCTAATTCATATCATAAACAACGTCAATTCAACAATCTTAGTTATTTGATTTCATTAGAAAGAATGTCTACAGAACCAAATATCATCTTTCCATTTGTAGGATCAAAAATACAATTAAATAGCATATTTACTCTTCCATATTCTATTATTTTTAATAATGAAAAAAACAAATGGATGGAATATTATAAATTCAAGATAATTTTTTCTTGGTATAAAAAAATTATAACAAATGTAGTTCTAAGATTAGGAGGAGAATTTGGATATATGGGGTTCTATAAAAATTTAGATTATTCCAATGAATTGTATTCATTTCAAAAATTTTATATGGGAGGAATGAGGAATAGATCATTTGGATCAGATAAAGATTTTATTCCATTAAGAGGATATTCTACTCATTTTAAATATAACATTCCAAGTAATGGAGGAGTTATTTATGATAAATTGGTTTTGGAAACTCGTTATTTAATTAAAGATTTTCCAAACTTAAAAATTTGGACAAATTTCTTTTTGGAAGGAGGTAATCTAAATTCTTCTTACAAAGAATTTCATTTACTTACGATGAATAAATCTTTTGGGATTGGAATTCGTTTTTTTTGGACCCTAATAGGATTAGTTGGAGTAGATTTCGGATATCCTATAGATAATATAATTGGTCAAAAATCCAAATGGAAAACACATTTTGTGATAGGAAAAGATTTATAATATAATAAATACAAAAAAAAATCGTTATGAAAAAAAATACAATTTTTTATTTTTTGTTATTTTTCTTTTTATTTGGATATTCATTTTATTCTTTTTCTAAAGAGAATAATCAAAGAATAGTTTGTCTGAATAGTATGATTATTATAGAAAAAATGCCAGATTTTTATACAGCTCAAAAAGAACTGTCTAAAATTAGCAAAATGCATGAAAACATATTAGATAAATTAGCAAAAGAATTTCATAGAAAAGCGGAAAAATTTCAAAGGAATAAAAATCCTATTTTAAAAAAAGAACTAGAAACTTTACAAGCAAGAGCACATGCATATCAAAAAATAGCATCAGATGATTTAGCAAAAAATCAAAATAAATTGTTAAATCCTATTTATAAAAAAATAGAAAATGCTATTATTAAAGTAATAGAAAAAGATAAAAATATCATAAGAGTTGATGATTGTAGTCCTGGAAAAGGAGTTTTGTTTAATAAAGGAGGGGATATTACCGAAGAAGTAAAGAAAGAGTTAGGATTATAATTATAAATATGGTATCTCCCGGAATCGAACCGGGGACACAAGGATTTTCAGTCCTTTGCTCTACCTACTGAGCTAAGATACCATAAAATGAATAAACAAAAGTACAATAAAATAATAAGTATTAAATCGAAAAATTTTATTATCATACTTTTTTTATTTGTTCTTTTTCTTTTTTCCTGTAAAAAAGAGGATAAGTATAAGTATATGAAAACAAATAGAAGAAGGATTATTCAAAAAATTTTTATTAAAACGAATCTTTTGTATAAAGAAAAAGGTTTATTGAAATTTTCAATTTATTCTCCTCTTATAAAAGAAGACTCTTATTATACTCTTTTTCCAAAAGGATTAGATCTATTTATTTATGAAAATAATAAAAATAAGTATACATATATTCATGCTAATTGGGTAAAATCAAGAAATAAAATTTTTTATCATATTAAAGGAAACATTCGAATTATAAATGATCAAGGGTATTTATTGAAAACAAAAGAAATATTTTGGAATAGAAAACAAAAAAAAATATTTAATGATAAATACACAATGATATATAACCCAAAAAATGGGACTAAATTATATGCAATAAATGGGATTGAAGCTTCTGAAAATTTTAGAAGCATTAAATTGAAAAATATTAGTGGAACTTTATCTATTTAATAAAAACATATGATTGTTCATATTAGTATAGTTTTTATTACTATATTCATCTCCGCTTTTTTTTCTGGAATGGAAATGGCTTTAATTTCTTCTAGTTTATTTCAGATAGAACTAAATAAAAAAAAAGGATCATTCAGATCTAAACTTCTTTCTAAAAGTATTAATAATCCTAAACAATTTATAACAACAATGTTAATAGGTAATACTATCTCTTTAGTTGTATATGGAATTTATATGGGAAAATTATTTTTTTCTCTTTTACCAAAAGGATTATTGAATAATTCTTTATGGATTATTTTTTTAGAAACGGTTTTTTCTGCTTCTATTATTTTAATTGTAGGGGAATTTATTCCTAAACTAATATTTAGTGTATATTCTAATGAATTATTAAGTTTATTTATTGTTCCTGCATATTTATTATGTAAGGTTTTTTCTCCTATTACAAATTTTTTTATTTGGATTTCTGATGTATTTCTAAAAATTTTAGGAGAAAAAGAAAATGATAAAAAAAATTTTTTTGATAAAGAAGATCTCATTGATTTTTTATCGAAAAATATGGAGGGAAAAGTAAAAGAAAAAGATGTTGTAGAACATGAAATTGAAATTTTTCATAAAGCTTTAGATTTTTATGAAAAAAAAGCGCGAGAATGTATGGTCCCTAGGAAAGAAATTATTTCTTCTAATATGAGGGTTTCTTCTATGGAAAGTATATGTAATATATTGACTAAAAGTGGATTATCTAAAATTGTAATTTATAAAGACAATATAGATAATATTATAGGATATATTCATTATTTAGAAGTATTAAAAAAACCAAAAAATATTGATTCCATCATTAGATCTGTAGAGTTAGTTTATACAACTACTCCTATTAGAGAAATAATGGATCTTTTAATTAGAAAAAAGAGAAGCATAGCTATAGTTTTAGATGAATATGGAGGAACAGCAGGATTAATTACTATAGAAGATATTTTGGAAGAATTTCTTGGAGATATCAAGGATGAACATGATGGAAATATTTTGTTAAATAAAAAATTAAACTCTCATGAATTTTTATTTTCGGCACGTTTAGAAATTGATTTTATTAATACGAAGTATAATTTAGATCTTCCTAAATCTGAAAAATACGAGACTTTGGGTGGATTAATAGTTGCTTGCACAAAAGATATACCAAAATATGGAGAAAAAATAATTATCAATAAAAATTTGTTTATTGAAATAAAAAAAGTATCTAAGAATAAAATAGAGGAAGTCTTTCTTAAAAAAAAGTTTTGAAATGAGTTTTTTAGAAAAAATTAGAAAAAATACATGGTTAATTTTCTTTTTGATAAGTATTTCTTTGGTTTTTTTTATATTAGATCCTAATATTATTTTAAAATTTTTTTCTAAAAATCCCAATGTAATAGGAAAAGTGAATGGAGATGACATTTATCTAGAAGAATATCTTAGTTATTTTCGTTTTTTAAAACGATTTCGTGAAGGAACCCCAGATTATTTATTAAAAGATGATGCCTGGAAATTATTGGTACACGAAAAAGTATTAAACCAACAAGCAGAAAGATTAGGAATACAAAAAACAGAAAAAGATTTTTGGGATACTATGGAAAAACAATCTATATATAGTAAAATTATAGATTTTCAAGATGAAAAAGGAAAAATGGATATAAATAAATTCAAATTATATTTGAGCAATTTATATAGGAATAATAATATAAATTCTCAAATAGAAGAAGAAAGAAATATTTGGGATTCTGAAAAAAGAAGTATCAATAGAAGTATTCTTTCTAAGAAATATGTAGAAATGTTAATGTATGGATTGAATACTTCTTCTATAGAAGCTGAACTGAATTATAAAGAAAAAAATTCTTTTTCAATCATTGATTATATTTTTATTCCTTATTCAGAAATAGATAACAAATATTTTTGTATAAAAAGTAATGATATTCGAAATTATATTGGAATCAACAAGTATCTCTATAAAAAAGAAGATTTAAGAAATTTAAGTTTTGTTATTATTCGTTCTCATCCATCCTTAGATGATGAAAAAAATATGAACCTTAAAATAAAAGAATTATTTCATGAATTTAAACATTCTAATTATAATTCTATAATTGTTTCTAGAGAATCAGAAAAACCTTTTGATTCTAACTTTTATTTAAAAAAGAATCTTCCAATTCCTCTACAATATTTTATAGAAAAAAATAATCAGATTGGAAGTATGTTCGGTCCTGTTAAAGAAAACAATATTTATATCATAGCTAAATTAACTGGAAAAAAAATAATACATAATTTGGTTTTACCTAGACAAATCTTAATTTGTCATAAAAAATCTATACGTTTTTATAATCGAAGAAGTAAAAAAGAAGCTGAAAGAATAGCTAAAAATATATATAATACGGTTAAAAAAAATCCTGAAACATTTAATTCTTTTGTTATGAAAAAATCAGATGATTTTTTTCATGTAAAAAAAAATAGAGGAAGTCTAGGTTGGATAAAATATGGAGAACAAAATAATACTGGAAATTTTGATATTTTTTCTTTTAGGAATAAAATAGGAAAAGTAGGTTTATTTGAAACTAAATTTGGTTATCATATTATTAGAATAGATGATAAAAAAGATTTACAACCTGTTTATCAATTTTCTATTATCATAAAAAAACTGATTCCATCAAAAAAAACGGAAGAATCTATTTATAGAAATGTTATTAGATTCATAAAAGAAAATAAAACTTCTAATTTAAATACATTTATTAATAATGCAAGAAAAAAAAGGTACGAAACTATCTTTTTAGAAGAAATAAAAAATGTTCCATGGAAATGGAATATTCATGGATTAAATACTGGATTAGATAAGGAAATCATCAATTGGTCTTACGAAAAAAAAAGAAAAAAAGGGGATATAAAAGTATTTTCAACTGTAAATAAAGATTATGTTATAGTGTTTTTATCTAAAATTCAAAAAAAAGGATTTCCTATTGAAGAATTAAAAAATAATTTGATTCCTATTTTAATAAATAAAAAAATAGAGAACTTTTTTTCTAAAAATAGAAAGAAGTTTTTTCATAAAAATTTGGAAGATATCGCTTTATTTTTTTCAAAGAAAATAAATAAATATTGTAAAATCAATTTTTATTATTCTATGATTGAAAATTATCAAGAGCCAAAAGTAGTAGGGGCTGCTTTTTCCTCAAAATTATATGAAACTTCCAAACCTATATTAGGAAATAGAGGCATCTTTTTTATAAGACCATTAAAACGTTTTTACACATACAAAAATCCTTCTTATTTTTCTTATGAAATAGAATATTTAAATTCTTTTTTAAGAAAAAGCATTTTAGAAAAATTGGGAGATGTTTTAATAAAACAATCTAAAATAAAGGATTTTAGAAAAAATGTTTAATTATTTCGTTTTACAGAATAAGGAGGTTTTTTTATTTTTTTATTATCTTGAATAGGTTTATTGATGTTATTTGTCCTCATAATTTCATCTTTAATTTTATTTTTAGCATTTTTCAGATATCGAACCCCTTCCCCTAATTCACGAGCTATATCTGTTATTTTTTTTGGTCCAAATATGAGTATAGCTACAAAAATGATAAAGAAACTTTCTTCAATACTAATAAATAAAAAATTTTTCATTTCTCTATTTTATTTTTTAAAAATTTAGAAGTATCATATACTATAGATGGGGCTATAAATATAGAAGAGTAAGTTCCTACAATGACTCCTATAAATAAAGCAAACATAAAACTACGAATTACTATTCCTCCAAATAAAAAAATGATAAAAATTACTGATAAAGTGATAAATGATGTATTCATAGTTCTAGTTATAGAATGAATAATACCGTTATTAATAGAATTTTTACATATTGTTTTTCCAGAAATATTTCTGATTTTATCGTAAATAATTACGGTATCATTAATAGAATAACCTATTATGGTTAATAATGCAGCTATGAAATTTTGATCTATTTCTAAAATAGGAAATTTTTTATGAAAAAAAGAAAATATTCCAAGTACAATAATTATATCATGGATTAAGGCTCCTACAGCTCCTAATCCAAATTGCCATTTTTTAAATCTGATAAAAATGTAAAGAAATATTCCTATTAAAGAAATAATAATAGAAATAAAGGCTCTATTAGTTATATCTTTTGCTATTGAAGGGCCAATTTTTTCAGCAGATAAAATGCCTAAATTTTTATTTTTTTTTATATTTTTAAAATCCTTAAAACTGATAGAAAAATAACTCCTTAAAGAAAAAAATATTTTTTTCATGATTTCTTCATCTACTTTTATATTTTCTTCTCCTATTTTATATTTGGTTATTATTTTTAGTTGTTTTTCATTTCCAAATCTTTTAATATTTGGAAATGAAGGGATCCCTTTTTCTACAAATGTTTTTGATAAAATCTTATATATTTTTTCTGGGACTATTTTACGGTCAAAAAGAATTACGTAGGAACGTCCTCCTACAAAATCTAATCCAAAATTAAATCCTTTAAAAATCATAGAATATATACTAGTGATTAAAAAAATAGAAGAGATGGTATAAACCAATTTTCTTTTAGATAAAAAATTGACCCTTTTATGAAATAAATATGAAAGTAGATTATTGTTTCTAAAAGTAATTTTTTGATATTTTTTTGAATGCGACTCTAAAAATAACCTTCCTATACAAATAGAGGTAAACATAGATGTGATAATTCCAATAATTAAGGTAGTAGAAAAACCTCTAATAGGGCCTATTCCAAAGTAAAATAAAATAATTCCGCATAATAAAGTAGTTAATTGACCATCTATGATAGAAGATAAAGCTCCTTGTAAAGTATAACTATTATTAATAGAAGCTAAAAAATGGATTTTATTTTTTATATTTTCTTTAATTTTTTCAAAAATTAAAATATTTGCATCCATAGATATTGCTAATGTTAATATGATTCCTGCAATACCAGGAAAAGTTAATACTGCATTTATAGAAATCAGAATACCAAAAATAAATATTATATTAAAAATAAGAAGAATATTAGCATATAAACCTAAAATTCTATAATAAAAAATCATCCAAAAAAATACAAAAAATAAAGCTATTAAAAAAGATTGAATTCCTTTTTGAATAGATTCTTTTCCTAAAGAAGGTCCTATTATTTCTGTTTGAACAATTTTTATGGAAGTAGGTAATTTTCCTGTATTTAATATATTTACTAAATCATTAGATTCTTGTATAGAGAAATGTCCAGATATTTGTGACATTCCATTTGAAATAACGGATTTTACTAAAGGATTAGTATAAACATAATCATCAAGTACTATTGCTATGCATTTTCCTATATTTTTTTCAGTAAATATTTTCCATTTATTCATTCCTTTTTCATTCATCTTTATGTTTATAAAAACTTCATTAAAAGGACCAAAAGATTTATAAGCACGAATCCCCATATCCTCTACCTCTAAATGAGACATTTCTTCTTTAGTATTTTTTACAGCAAATAGTTGAAAAAAATTTCCCAAATTTTTGTATCCCCACAAAAATTTTATATCATGTAAATGATATGGTAAAGCTTCTTTGGTTTTATTTAATTCTAAAAATTTGGAAATTATTTTCTTATATTTTTTATGAATCAGTCCTACTGTATTTGGATCTTTAATATAAGAAAGATTCAAAATATCTATAAAAGATTTTTTTTTTACGTAATTTTCTTTGTAAAAAAGATGATTCATTGTATTAAAATATGGAAGGATTTCTTGTAAACTGAAAATTTCAAAAAAATGTAATTCTGCTTTTTTTTCTAAAATATTTTTTATTCTATCTATATCTTTAATTTCAGATAATTCTATTAAAATTTTATTGGAATTTTGGATTCTTTGTATGTTTGGTTGTGTAATTCCAAATTGGTCTATTCTAGATCTTAAAATATTTTGAATAGAAATAATAGATGATTCTATTTCTTTTCTGATAAATTTTTCTACTTCTGTATTTGAAGTATTGGAATCAATTTTTTCTATTTTATTTTCAAAAAAAGATGATAACCCAATTTTTCTATTTTCAAAGTAATTAATGAAAGAAGATACATAATCTGTATTTGGATTTTCTTTTTTTTTATGATCTGCATTTTTTAATGCATTTTCAAAAAATTCATTTTTAGAATTTTCAGAAACATTTTTAGAATTTTCAGAAAGTTGTTTTAATACATCTTTTTCGGATATATCTAAAATCATACTAATTCCCCCTTTTAAATCTAAACCTAGATTCAAAATTCTTTTTTTATTTATTATACTAAGAAATATATAATATGAACAAATTATAGTTAGTATAATAGTTATACAAATAATATAAAAATTTTTTATACGCATTTTATAAAAATAAAAAATTTCCATTAAAAAATTTTATAACTACCTTTGATTAAATGAATGCACTTGAAAAAATTTTATCTTATTCAAAACCTTATAAATATCATTACATTATTAATATATCATGTAATTTTTTACATTCTTTATTTTCAGTGGTGTCTATTATATCTATTTCCCCTATATTAAGTATTTTATTAGAAGTTTCCGAAAAAAAAAATAAAACAATATCTTTAAATTATTTTAATGGTTATTTTGATTGTTTCATTAAATATTTTCACGAATACATAAAAATATTATCAGAGGAATATGGAAAAATAAATACTCTATCCATATTTTGTATTTTTATTATCTTACTTTTTTTCATTCGTAATATTTTTCGATATTTAGCGGAATACTTTCTAATTGGAATAAGAACTTCTATTGTTAGAAATATTAGAAACGATTTTCATAAAAAAATATTGTCTTTTCCCATCATTTTTTTCTCAAACAAAAGAAATGGAGATTTGATGTCTAGATTATCTAATGATGTGAATGAAATAGAATTATCTATTGTTAATGCTTTAGCTAATCTAATTAGTTCTCCTATTATGCTTTCATTTCATTTATTAACCTTATTTTTTATGAGTTATCAATTAGCATTATTCGTACTTTTATTACTTCCTTTAATGGGTGCTTTTATTTCTATTATAGGAAATAGTCTTAAAAAAGATGCTAGAGGAGCTCAAAATCAGTTGGGAAAATTATTTTCTGTTGTAGAAGAAACTTTAAATTCTACTAAAATTATTAGCATATTTAATGCTGAAAAAAAGATGCAAAAACGTTTTGAAAACGTATCTGAATATCAAAAAATACTATCTTCTCGTGTAAATAGAAAAAAGGAATTAGCTTCTCCAATCAGTGAACTTTTAGGTTCTATTACTATGATTTTAATTATTTGGTATGGAGGAAAACTTTTTCTAGAAAAAAAAGGAATGGCTCCGGAAATACTCTTTCCTTTTATAGGATTATTTTTTCAAATTATTAATCCTGCAAAAAATTTAGTGAATTCCATATCCAGTATTCAGAAAGGAAAAGCTGCAGCGGAACGTATTGTAGAAATATTGGATACTAAATGTATTTCAAATGGAAATAATATCATTCGATCTAAATCTATTTTTAGTTTTAAAAATGAAATTTTATTTCGTAATGTATCATTTAATCATAATAAATTTTTTTTAATCAAAAATCTTAGTTTTACTTTAAAAAAAGGAAAAACTATAGCTTTAGTAGGAAAATCAGGAAGTGGTAAATCTACTATCGCTAATTTATTAGCTAATTTCTATAATGTAACATCTGGAGAAATAATTGTTGATGGTATTAATATTAAATATTTAAAAATTAAAGATTATAGAAAATTATTGGGAATGGTAACTCAAGAACCAGTTCTTTTTAATGATTCTTTTTTTAATAATATAGTACTGGGAGTAGAAAAAAAAATATCATTAAATTCTGTTATAAAAGCGGCTAAAATTGCAAATGCTCATTGTTTTATAAAAAGATTTCCAAAAGGATATGATACAATTATTGGATATAATGGAAATAAACTGTCTTTAGGACAAAAACAAAGAATCAGTATAGCCAGAGCTATATTAAGAAATCCTCCAATTATGATTTTAGATGAAGCGACTTATTCTTTAGATACAGAATCAGAATTAGCAGTTCAAAAAGCTTTAAATCATAGAACCTCTTTAGTAATAGCACATCGATTATCCTCTACTATTATACAAAATGCAGACCATATTATGGTATTAGAAAAAGGTAAAATTGTAGAACAAGGGAAACATAAATCTCTAATTTCTAAAAAAGGATTTTATAGTGAGTTACTATCTTTGAAAAATTTTTGAAAAATGAATATCGAAAAATATATTAAAGATATTATTGATCATCCTATTTTATCTATTGCTATTATAGGAAATCTTTTTTTGATAGAAAGTATTTTATCCATAGATAATTCAGTTATATTGGCTTCTATGATTACGAATCTAAGAAAAGAAGATAGAAAAAAAGCTATAAAATATGGAATGATTGGAGCTTATTTCTTTAGAGGATTATGTTTATTTTTTGCTTCTACATTAATAAAAATATGGTGGTTCAAACCATTAGGTGGTTTATATTTAATTTTTATAGGATTAAATTATTTAATCAAAAAAAATAGTTTTTTATCAAAAAATGGAAAAGAAAAATATTCTTTTTGGAAAATTATTTTTTTCATAGAGATGATGGATCTATCTTTTTCTATAGATAATATATTTGCATCTGTTGCTATTTCAGAAAATTTGTTATTGATTATTATAGGGGTATTTATAGGTATTTTATCAATAAGATTAATTGCACAATTTTTTATTCGATTAATGGATAGATTTCCAGAATTAAAAAATTCTTCTTTTTATATAATCATTATTCTTGGAATAAAACTTATTCTTTCTTCTTTTAATGAAAAGGAACTTAGTTTTTTTTCATCCGAAGGAATATTTTCTTTATTGACTCTTTTAATATTTGGATTCTCCATTTTTTTTTCTTGGATCAAGAAAAAATTTAAAGCAATATTCTAATGGGATCTTCTAAAAATTTTATAAGAGAATCAATGTATTTACTACCTATAACTCCATCTATAATTCTATGATCACAAGACAATGTAATTTTCATGATATTTCCTATTTTTATCTCAGAATTTTTAACAATGGGGATCCTCATAATTGATCCTACTGATAAAATAGATGAATTTGGAGTGTTAATAATGGAAGTAAAAGATTCTATTCCATACATTCCTAAGTTAGAAACTGTAAAAGTACTGTTCTCTATTTCTTCCGGTTGTATTTTTTTTAATTTTGAACGTGATATTTTATCTTTTATATCTTTTGATATTTGTAACAATGATTTTTTATCTGCATTTCTAATAACTGGAACTATTAATCCATCTTTAACAGCTACTGCCACTCCTATATGAATATTAGAATGATATAAAACTTTTTCTTCATCCCAAGATACATTCATATCAGGATGTTTTTTTAAAGAAAGAGCTACAGCTTTTATAATGATATCATTAAATGATATTTTTTCTTCATAAGAAAGTTTTTCATTTAAATTTTTTCTAAGATCAATTAATTCATCTACACATATTTTACTAAATAAATAATAATGAGGGGCTGAAAATTTAGAAAAAGTTAAATGTTTGGCTATACTTTTTCTCATAGTACTGTGACTCTTACTTTCTAAATCTTTTTTGGATTTTTTTCTTTCATAAGATTCAATATCTCTTTTAACGATTCTTCCGTATTCTCCGCTGCCTTTTATATCATTTATAAAGATCCCTCTACTTTTAGCCATTTTTTTTGCTAAAGGAGAAATAAATATCCTATCATCTTTTTTTTCTTCTTCTTTTTTTTCTTTTTGTTTTTTTGATTTTGAAATAAGATGATTAATATTTTCTCCTTCTTTTCCTATAATGGCTAATACATCATCAACACGTGTTTTTTCTCCTTCTTTTACTCCAATAAAAAGTAAAATTCCATTCACGTCTATTTCAAAATCTTGAGTGGCTTTATCTGTTTCTATTTCAGCTAAAATATCACCTTCCGAAACTTTATCTCCTATTTTTTTGTTCCATTTTACTACAGTTCCTTCTTCCATAGTATCACTTAATTTTGGCATAGATATTATTTTCGCCATATAATATTTTTTTTTCTTCTTATGAAGATATAACTTCTTTATCTAAGAAAGGATAATTTTTTTCGTTATAAACAACATTATACATCTCTTCCAAAGAAGGATAATCCGATTTATTAGCGAATTCAACACAAGATTCTACTTCTTTCTTTACTTCATTTTCTATGAAATTTAAATTTTCTTCAGGTTCCCATTTATTTTTTAGTATAATATTTTTTAGTTTTAGAATAGGATCTTTTTGTTTATATAAAAATACTTCTTTTTTACTTCTATATGATTCTGCATCCGACATTGAATGTCCTCTATATCTGTAGGTTTTAATATCTAAGAAAGAGGCTCCATCTCCTTTTCTAGCTCTTTCTATCGCAGTAGAAGCTGCCTGTGCTATTTTTTCAGGATTCATTCCATCCACAGGATAAGATGGCATTCCATATGATAATCCTATTTTATAAATTTCTTCTATATTAGTACTTCTTTTTACAGAAGTCCCCATAGCATACTTATTATTTTCACATATAAATACAACAGGTAGTTTCCATATCATAGCCATATTAAAAGTTTCATGTAAAGAACCTTGTCTTACGGCTCCGTCTCCCATAATCGTGATAGTAACCGATTCTCGATTGAAATATTTATCAGCAAAGGCGATCCCAGCTCCTAATGGTATTTGCCCTCCTACAATTCCATGTCCACCGTAAAAACGATGTTTTTTACTGAAAATATGCATAGATCCTCCCATACCAAGGGAAGTCCCTGTTTTTTTACCTAAAAGTTCTGCCATTACTTTTTTTGGATCTACTCCCATAGAAATGGGTAAAATATGACATCTATAAGCAGTGATTATTTTATCTTTAGACATATCCATAGCATGAGTTAATCCTGCAGGAATAGCCTCTTGTCCATTGTATAAATGTAAAAAACCTCTAATTTTTTGGTTTAAATAAAGACTACGACATTTATCCTCAAATTTTCTCCAAAAAGACATATCTCTAAACCACTTGATATAGGTTTCCATAGTGATTTCTTTCATAAAAGAAAAAATAATTTTATGAATTATTTAACGTATGCAAATTTAATATTTAAGATCCAATTTACAAATAATTATTCTATGAAATGAAATAAACAAGATTTTCTAAAGCTAATTCTCTTGAACCTTTAAGAAGAACATAATCAGTTTTTGGAATTATATATTTTTTGGTCCATTCAATGAAATTTTTTTTATTCAGGAATTTTTTTATTCTGTAAGAAGTATTAACATGAAAAAATATATTTCCAATTAAAAATGTTACGTCAATATTGCTTTTTTCTATAAAAGAAACTATTTTTTGATGTTCGTAATTAGAAAAAACTCCTAATTCTAGCATATCTCCTAATATAACCATTTTTATTCCTTTTATATGATCGTTAAAAAACGTCAAAGCTTTTATCATACTAGTAGGATTAGCATTGTAACAATCTATAATGATTTTAATGTTTTTTTTTACGACAACCTGAGATCGTTTATTATTAGGAATGTATTCTTCTACTGCTTTTTTTAGATCGTTAAAAGGAATTTTAAAATAATTACCAATAGCTATAGAAGAAGCTATATTGTATAGATTATAATTTCCTACTAAGGAAGAACTTATTGTGATATTATCAACATATAAAATTGATTTCAAATTACTTTTTTTCCACAAGTATTTAATATTGATATTGGGATTTATTTCTTTTTTTTCCGAAAAAATATACCTATTCATTCCTATACTATTAGACAGTTGGATAGGATCGTCTCCATTTACAAATACTACTTTTTTCTTTTTTTTCAAAAAATCATATAATTCTAATTTTCCACGAATAACACCTTTCATATTCTTAAATCCTTTCAAATGAGCTTTTCCAAAATTAGTAATGTATCCATAATCTGGATTAATAATAGAGCACATATTTTCTATTTCTTTTTCGTGACTAGCTCCAATTTCTATAACAGATATCTGTGTATCTATAGACATGGAAAGTATTGTTAATGGAATTCCTATATGATTGTTTAAATTATCTTTGGTATAATGAACTTTTTTATATTTCTTAGAAAGAATACAAATTAGAATCTCTTTTGTTGTTGTTTTTCCATTGCTTCCTGTAATTGCAATGATAGGAATACGATTAAGCTTTTCTCTGTGGTACGTAGCTAATTTTTGTAAAAAATCTATACTATTCTCTACAAGAACAGTTTTTTTACAGGAAAAAAATTTATTATCTACTATGGCTAATAGGGCCCCATTTGAAATAGCTTCATGAGAAAATTTATTTCCATCAAAATTTTTTCCTTTCAAAGCTATAAAAAGAGATCCTTTTTTTACTTTTTTGCTATTTATTTCTATTCCAGAAGATGTTGTGTATAATTGATATATATCCTTAATATTCATAAAAAAAATTATTACAGTAAATCTTTTTCTAGTTTTGTTTTCAAATTATTAATATTAGTAATGATAGTTCTTTTTTGATCTTTAATATAAGATATATAACCTGTTTCTTCAGAAATAACCAGACAGATGGCATCTGTTTTTTCTGATAATCCAATAGCAGCTCTATGACGTAATCCTAAACGAGATGGGATTTCTTTATTGTAAGAGACAGGTAGAATTGCTCTTGTTTTTTTTATTCGGTTTTCTATAATGACCACAGCCCCATCATGTAATGGACTATTTTTATAGAAAATGCTTTCTAATATAGGAATATTTACCTTAGTATCCATTTCATCTCCATTTTGAATAAATTCTTTTAAATCTTGATGTAATTGAATAACTATTAAAACACCTGTTTTATCTCCTGAGAAAATGGCACAAGCTTTTACTATGCTATCTATAGTTTCAGTTTTTATTGAAATTACAGATTTTTTAAAAAGAGAAAAAATAAATTTTTTAAAAAAAATTCTGCTTCCCACTATAAGAAGAAATTTCCTAATTTCCGGTTGAAATACAATAATTAAAGCTAAAAAACCTCCTTTGAAAAAAGCACTCATAACTATGCTGAGAAATTTCATTTCATAGATTTCTACTATTTTCCAGAAGATAAAAGTAGCAATGATTCCATAAAAAATATTTAAAGCAGGAGTGCTATAGACTAATCTATAGATCTGTAAAAAAATAATAGCAACTAAAAAGACATCTAAAATATCAATAAAAGAAATTTTCGATAAAAACAAAAGATTTATGCACAAAAATAATATATATATTAATGAATTATAAAATTTTTCCAGAATAATATTGTACTAATTTAATGCATTCTATAGCTTCTTTTACATCATGAACCCGTAATAATTTGGCCCCATTTATAAGAGACATAGTATGAAGGATTGATGTCGCATTGAGAGAATTTTCTATATTTATTTTTAAAAGATCCTTAATCATAGATTTTCTAGAAATTCCTACTAGAATTAAATGATCTTGAAACCCTAATAAAGACAAATATTTCAATAATTGAAAATTTTGTTTTAATGTTTTTCCGAATCCAAATCCAGGATCCAAAATAATATCTTGAATTCCATATTGTTTTAAATAATAAATTTTTTTAGAAAAAAATTTATTTATTTCGGTGATTATATTTTCATTATAAAATGGATCACTTTGCATATTTTCAGGAATTCCTTTCATATGATTTAATATATATGGTATATTTAACTGTCCCAGTAAGGAAAACATATTTTTGTCTAATTCCCCTCCTGATATATCATTGATCATAATCACTCCTTCTTCTACAGCTATTTTTGCTATTTTACTACGAAAAGTATCTATAGATATTTTTACATTTGGAAAATGTTTTATGATAGAACGAATAGGTTTTATTACTCTTTTTAACTCTTCTTCTTCAGAAACTAATTTTGATCCTGGTCTCGTAGAACACCCACCTATATCTATAAAATCAGATCCTTCATCTAATAAAATTTCAACATGTTGTAATATTCGATATTCAGAATTTAATTTTCCACCATCATAGAAAGAATCAGGAGTTATATTAACAATTCCCATAATTTTTGGTTCATTAAAATGTAATAAAGATCCTCCAAAATTAATTATCATTATTAAAAGACATATTTTTAACTATGTATGTAAAATTAAATGATATGAATGATTCTTTTATTGATTTGATTATTCAAAAATGTAGAAAATTATTTTTAAGTAAATTAAAATATTATGATGTTTCATGGAAATATTTGAAACATTCTTCTATGACCGATCAAATTTTGATTAAGGTGATTAGAATAAAAAATATTGAATCTAAAGGATATCAAGAAGTAAAAGAAGAAAAAATAATAGATACATATATAGATGTTATAAATTATATTATTATAATGTTGATAAAATTAGATGTTTTTTTTGTATTAAATATTAATAAAATATCACATAATGATGTTATTCGTCTTTATAATGAAAAATTTAAAAAGATAACAAATTGTATTTGTACTAATGTATATGTTTTTAAAAATCAATCTATTAGTAGTATTTTAGATAAAATGTTATCTTTGAAAAAAGAGATATCATTTCTATCATTTCAAAAATTAGAAGGATTTTATTTTCAAATATTAATTGAAACCATTTTATTATTAGTAAAAAAAAATTATTAATTGTTGTACACAAAAAAATGAGAAAAAAAATTGTTATTGCAAATTGGAAAATGAATCATGATTTTTATGAAACAACTTCTTTTCTTAGGAATTTATTACAAATTATTTATGAAAAAAAAATAAATCATAGTAAGAAAATTATTATTGCTCCTTCTTTTCCTTTTTTACATATTTCAAATCAAATATTACAAGGAACTATTTTAGATATTTCGGCTCAAAATATTCATTACATGGATAAAGGAGCTTATACAGGAGAAGTATCAGCTTCTATGTTAAAATCTATAGGAATCAAAAACGTTATATTAGGACATAGTGAACGGAGAGAATTTTTTTTTGAAAAAAATGATCTTTTACTAAAGAAAATAAAAATTGCATTAAAATATGGTTTAAATATTATTTTTTGTGTAGGAGAAACGAATGTTGAAAGAAATAATAATCAACAATTTCACGTAGTAAAAAAACAATTATCAGAAACTGTTTTTCAATGTTCTATAGATAAAGTTAGATCTTTTCATATTGCTTATGAACCAGTTTGGTCTATTGGAACTGGAAAAACTGCTAGCTTGGAACAAGCTCAAACAATGCATGAATTTATTCGTTCTTTATTTTCCGATAAATATGGGGTTAATTTTTCAAAAATTATATCTATTTTGTATGGAGGAAGCATCAATGATATTAATGCAAAGAACCTATTCTCACAAAAAGATATAGATGGAGGGATTGTAGGAAATTCTTCTCTAAAATTAGAACAATTTTTAAAAATTGTTCAATCATAATTGAAGTAGTATGTATATTTAAGTGAAATTGAATATAGGCCTCGTAGCTTAATTGGATAGAGCATCTGATTACGGATCAGAAGGTTATGGGTTCGAGTCCCTTCGAGGTCACCTTTTTTATCCTTTTTATCCTAAATAAGGTTTAAGAATTTTACTTCTAGAAGAATGTTTTAATCTTTTTAACGCTATACTTTCTATTTGTCTAACACGTTCTCTTGTCAAATCACATGATTGTCCAACTTCTTCTAAAGTCATTGGAGGAGACCCATTTAACCCAAAATGTAAAATAATAACACGACGTTCTCTTTCGCTCAAAGTTTCTAAAATTCTTTTTATATCTTTTCGTAGAGATTCTTTCTCTAAATGTTCATCTGGACGAGGAGATTCATCCGATCTAACCAAATCATATAAATTAGAATCTTCTCCTTCTATTAAAGGGGCATCCATGGATACATGTCTTCCTGAATTTTTTATAGATTCTTCGACATCTTTTTCATTCATGTTTAAATGGTCTGCAATTTCTCTTGTAGAAGGGGTTCTTTGTAATTCTTGTTCTAATTGAGCAAAAGTTTTTAATATTTTGTTTAATAAAGCTAGTTTGTTTGTAGGTTGTCTGATAGAACGTGATTGTTCAGCTATAGCTTGTAAAATAGCTTGTCTTATCCACCAAACCACATAAGATATACATTTGAATCCTCTAGTTTCATCAAATCGTAAAATTCCCTTTATTAGTCCTAAATTTCCTTCATTAATTAAATCACATAAACTTAATCCTTGATTTTGATACTGTTTAGCTACAGAAACCACAAATCGCAAGTTTGCATTTACCAATTTAGTTATAGCGGTAGGATCTCCTTTTCTTGCTTTACGAGCATATTCCACTTCTTCTTCTGGAGTTAATAATGGTATTTTTCCAATTTCATGAAGATATTTATCCAAGGATTCTGATTCACGATTTGTTACTTGTTTAGTTATTTTAAGTTGTCTCATATTTCTTTTTTTATCTTTTTTTTTCTTTTCTTTGTTTTTTGGATAATATACTTTCTTTTTTTACTGGACGAGGAAATAGTCTTTTTCTAGAAAGTTTCATTTTTTTATTTTTTTCATCCATTCCCATAAATTTTACATCGATAATGTCCCCTATATGGAATTCTTCTTCTATATTATTTAGTCTTTCCCATCTTATTTCTGAAATATGTAACAACCCTTCTACCCCTTTAGCTATCTCTACGAATGCTCCAAAATCTTTTATAGATTTTACTTTAGCCTTATAAATTTTTCCTAATTCAGGAACAAAAGCTATTTTTTTGATCCTATTAATAGCTTTTTCTATTTTTTCATCATCTTTTCCAATAATTTCAATATAACCAACATTCCCTTTTTCTTCAATAATTATATTTGTATTTGTACAGGATTGTATTTCTTGAATTACCTTTCCACCAGGTCCTATTACTAAACCTATAAAATCTTTAGGAATAGTAAAAGTATATATTTTTGGAGCATTGGTTTTCATTTTTTTTCTATATCTAGGAAGAGTTTCTTGCATCTTTTTTAAAATAAATAGACGACCTTCTAAAGCTTGTATTAAAATTTCATTTAAAAGATTATATGTGAGTCCTTGTATTTTTTTTACATCCATTTGACAAGCTGTAATTCCATTTTTTGTTCCTGTTATTTTAAAATCTAAATCTCCAAAATGATCTTCTTCTCCTAGTATATCGGATATAATAACTTGTTTTTCATTTTCCATGAATAACCCCATAGAAATACCTGATACTGGATTTTTAATGGAAATTCCAGCATCCATTAAAGCTAAACTAGCAGCACAAACTGTAGCCATAGAAGAAGATCCATTAGATTCTAAAATATCTGATACAACACGAATTGTATATGGATTATTAGGAATCATATTTTTTAGTGCACGTTGAGCTAAATTTCCATGACCTATTTCACGTCTAGATATCCCTCTTATTGGACGAATTTCTCCTGTGGAAAAGGGAGGAAAATTATAATGTAAATAGAATTTTTCTTGATTTTCCATGATTACATTATCTATTCTATTAGCATCTAAAGACGATCCTAATGTCACTGTGGTTAAAGATTGGGTTTCTCCTCTTGAAAATAAAGCAGATCCATGTACTCCAGGTAAATAATCAACAATACTATAAATAGAACGTATTTGTCGATTAGATCTTCCATCCAGTCGAATCCCTTTTTCTAAAATTAAATTTCTGATTATTTTTTTTCTGATTTCTTCATATGATTGATCAATGAAAATTTCTTTTTTTTCTATTTCTTCTTCTATTAAAAATTGTTTCTTAAAATTGTTTAAGATAATTTTTTCTTGAATAGATCTGTTTTTTTTATCTAAAAAATTGCTATAAACTTCATTTATTTTTTCATATGAAAAAGTAAAAAGTTTTTTTTCTAAAAATTCATATTCTGTTTCTATTATAGCTGTATTTTTCATCGTTTCATCACTATAAAAACGATTTTTTATCAATTTATTAGATAAACGTATTTGAGCTTCTATTTGAGGTTTTATAGCTTCATGAGCCATAATAATAGCTTTCAAAAATTCATCTTCTTTTACTTCTTTCATTTCTCCTTCTATCATGATAATTGAATTTTTTGACGCACCTACTATTAAATCTAAATCGGCTTCTTTTAATTGATCTAAACTAGGGTTAATAAAAAATTCTCCTTTAATTCGAATAATACGTATTTCTGATATTGGTCCATAAAAAGGAACCCCTGATACAGATAAAGCTGTTGATGCGGCTAATCCTGCTAATCCATCTGGTAAAACAGTATGATCATATGATAGTAAAGAAATCATAATTTGTATTTCTTTTTTTAAATATTTTGGAAACATAGGTCTTAATACACGATCGACCAATCTCATAGTCAATATTTCTTCATCGGAAGGTCTTCCTTCTCTTTTTATAAAACCTCCAGGAATTTTTCCCCCAGCCGAATATTTTTCTCTATAATCCACAATTAAGGGAAAAAAATTTGTTTTATTTTTTATTTCTTTAGAAATCACTACAGTAGATAATAACATGGTATCTTGTACTCGTACAATAGCCGCTCCATCAGCTTGTTTAGCTAATAAACCGGTTTCTATAACGATAGTTCGTCCATCTTTCATAGAAACGGTTTCCTTTACTATATCTTGTTGCATATTTTCTTTTTAAATAATAATGTAGTAAAACGCTATTTTCTTAATCCTAAATGTTTAATTATATTTTTATAACTGTTGAAATCACGTTTTTCTATATATTTTAACAATTTTTTTCTTTTACCCACTAATTTTACTAAAGTTCTTTCCGTATTAAAATCTTTTTTATTATTTTTTAGATGTCTACTTAAATGATTGATTCTATAAGTAAATAAAGCAATTTGTCCTTGTACAGATCCTGTATCATGAATAGATTTTCCATAAGTTTTGAATATTTCTTTTTTTTTCTCTATAATAGTCATAATGATCAAGTTATAAATAAATGTTTTTAATAATCATATCCTTTCCATTTTTAAAATGGAATCGATATATTTTCTATCATTAGATAAACGAGGTATTTTGTTTTGTCCTCCAAGTTTTTTATGTTTTTTTAACCAATCATAAAATAAACCATTTCTAGCTACATATATAATAGGTGGACCTAAAACAATATCTTTATATCGTTTAGTATCATAATCTGAATTCAAAAATTTTAATTCTTTATCTAAAATATCTCTAAAATCGACTAAATTTTTGGGATGTTTTTTAAATTCTATAATCCATTCATGAGCTCCCGAATTTTTTTTATTTATATAAATAGGTCCAGCTGTATATTCATGAATAATAGAATCTGTTTTTATACAAGCGACGTTTAAAGCTTTTTCTGCATTTTCGATAATTAATTCTTCTCCAAAAGAATTAATATAATGTGAAGTTCTTCCTGAAATAGATATTCTATATGGAGATAAATTTGTAAATCTAATAGTATCTCCAACTATATATCTCCATAATCCAGCATTGGTAGAAATAACAAGTGCATAATTTTTATTCAATTCAACCTTATCAAGGGATAAAATTTTAGGATTTGGTTCATTTATATCTTTAACAGAAATAAATTCATAAAAAATTCCATGATTTAATAAAAGTAAAAGATCTTCTACATTTTTCTTATCTTGAACAGCAAAAAAACCTTCTGAAGCACTATATACATTATAGTAATTAATAGATTTTTCGAACAAATTCTCATACTGATGAATATAAGGAGTTAAACTTACTCCTCCATGAAATATTACTTCTATGTTAGGCCATATTTCGTTAATTTTTTTTTTATTAAATTTTTTCAAAAATTTATTTAAAAGGATCAATATCCAAGAACAAACCCCAAGCATAATACGAACGTCTTTATTTACGGTTTTTATTATAATATTTTCTAATTTTTTTTCCCATTCGCTCATTAAAGCTATTTCCTTACCAGGAATACAAATATAATCGGCCCAAAAAGGCATATTCTTAATTAGAATAGAAGACAAGTCTCCATAAAACGTATTATAATTTTTATACAATTTATGGCTTCCTCCTAAACGAACTGCTTTTCCAAAAAATATTTTTGTTTTTGGATGATTATGTATATAAATAGATAATAGATCTTTTCCCGCTTTATAATGACATTCGTTCATAGAAAATGAAGTAACAGGAATATATTTACTTCTTGCATTTGTAGTTCCAGAAGATTTAGCGAACCATTTAACGGATCCTGGCCAAAGGATATTTTTTTCCCCTTTTCGGATTCTTTTAATGATAGATTTTAAATCCGAATATTTACATAGGGGAATTCTTTCATCAAATTGTTGATATTTTTTTATATCACGGAATCCATATTTTTTTCCAAATTCAGTATCTCTAGCGTAAAAAATTAATTGATGAATTAATTGATTCTGAATTTCTATAGGATAACGCATAAAAGATTCTATATTTTTTATTCTTTTTTTAAGAAAAGAAGATGTAAAATATCCACATAAATATTTGATCATCGGAATAAAGTTTAAAGTAGATGAAAAATTATCTTTTAAGTTTTTTTCAAATAAAAATAAATAGTCACAATTCCAAAAGTATATTTTTGTATGTATATTGTATCAAATTGATGATATTTTAAAAGTTTATTCATTTTTTTTTCACAAAAATAGGAAAAGGATTGAATAGATTCTTTTAAATAATTATAAGCGTTATAATTGTTAGATAACAACCCTCCTATTTTTCTCATTATGAAATGAGAATAGAAATTATATATTTTTTTTATCCAATAGTTGGAAGGATTAGAAAATTCTAATATTCCTAATATTCCTAAAGGTTTTAAAATTCTATATATTTCTCTCATAGATAAATGAATATATTGAAAATTTCTTAATCCGAAAGAAATAGTTACTATATCAAAAATATTATTTTCAAATGGCATTTTTTGAGAAAATCCTTGAATTACTTTTATTCTTTTTTCTAAATCATGATTTTTTATTTTATTTTCAGCTATTTTTAACATATTTTTGGACGGATCTAAACCTATCACATTAGCATTATTAAATTTAGTTGCTAATAATATGGCTAAATCTCCAGTTCCGGTAGCTAAGTCTAGTATATTAGAAATTTTTTCTTTCTTAAATACATTCAATAGATGAATGACTTTTTTTCTCCATAAAAAATCTATACCAAAAGATAATATATGATTAATTAAATCATACCTACTAGAAATATGATTAAACATTTTTTGTACTTCTTTAGATTTAGAAGAAAGAGAATATTTTTTCATAAGATTATAAAATTATGAATAAAAAATGGGATTTAATTCTTTGTTAAATAATTTTATTTTTTTTACTTTGTCATTAATTTTTTTTAAATTTTTATTCTATTATTAAAAAAATGATTCGATCAATCATTACAGGAACTGGGCATTATTTGCCAAAAGGAATTATAAAAAATAATCATTTTTTTAAACATAAGTTTTATGATAAAAAAGGAGTAATAATCGAAAAATCCAATGAAGAAATTATTAAAAAATTTCAACATATAACGGAAATAGAAGAAAGGAGATATCTAAAAAAAAATTTATTGAACTCTGATATTGCTACAATTGCAGCAAAACGAGCTATAAAAAATTCTAAGATTTATAAAGAAAAAATAGATTATATCATATCCGCTCACAATTATGGAGATATTCATCCCATTTCTTTTCAATCGGATTTAATGCCTTCTATAGCAGCTAGAGTAAAAAATAAACTTCAAATAAAAAATAAAAAATGTAGACCATATGATATGATTTTTGGGTGCCCTGGTTGGATAGAAGGGATGATTCTAGCTGATCAACTATTGAGATCTAAATATGCTAAAAATATATTAATTACAAGTTCTGAAACTTTATCAAAAGTGATTGATCCTCATGATAAAAATTCCATGATTTTTTCAGATGGGGCAGGAGCGGCCGTTTTATCAGGAATAGAAGTAGATATAGAATATGAAGGAGATGGGATTATACATTATGATAGTCAATGTAACAATAATAAAGAATTATATTATTTGACTAATGGTCCTTCTTTAAATCCTAATTATAAAAAATCTTTAGTTAATATTAAAATGAATGGAAGAAGAATATATGAATATGCATTAACGGAAGTTCCAAACATGTTGAAAAATATATTGGACCACGTTAATTTACATCTAAAAGATATTAAGAAAATTCTTATTCATCAAGCTAATGCAAAAATGGATTATGCTATTTTAAAAAGATTATTGAAATTGTATAATTGTACATCTTTAAACATGGATTTTTATACGAAAATTATGCCAATGAGTATACAAAAATTTGGAAATTCTTCTGTAGCCACTATTCCTACTTTGTTAGATTTAATTTTACAGGGTAAAATGCCTCCTCATGAAATAAAACCTGGAGATACTATATTAATGACTTCTTTAGGAGCTGGAATGAATATCAATGGAATGATTTACCGTTTTCCAAAAGAAAAAAAATAAGTTTAATAAATATGAGAAAAAAAATACATCCGGAAAATTATAGACTTGTTGTTTTCAAAGATATTAATAATGATAAAATTATTATTTGTAGATCTACTGTAAATACGAAAGATTTTATACAAATAGATGGAGATAATTATCCGTTATATAAAATGGAAATATCTAGTTATTCTCATCCGTTTTTTACTGGAGAGAAAAAATATTTGGTAAAAACAGGTCCAGCGGAAAAATTCAAGAAAAAGTATGAGAAATACAAAAAATTTTAATGTAATTAATTAAATATGGATTTCATATTATACGATGGAATAGAATGGAAAAATTTGTTTCCTCTAACGTTAACTAGACCTGTATCTGAAATTAGATTGGGTTTATTTACTATAAAAGAAAGATGGGAAAAATTGATGGGAGAAAAATCGGTAGACATTATTACACAGCCATTTCTTTCTAAGAAATATTCAAAAAAAACTAAAAAATATTATAAAAATATTTTATTGATTAACTCTTCGTTTATTCCGAATGAAGAATTAATTCAAATAATTTTTTCTTTAAAAGAAAACGAGGTCGTTTTTTTTAATCAAAAAATTATAGTTATCAGAAAAGATTTTTTTTCTTATGAAGAATATGAAAAAAAAATTCATTTGAAACTTGGAAATAAAAATGATTATAGTAAAATATATAATATAAAAAAAATTGTTCATATCCAATATCCATGGGATATATTTATTAATAATGAATATGTATTAAAAAAGGACTTTATGCTTTTAACAAAAGGAAAAAAATCTTTTTCTTTATTGGGTAAAAACTATGTTATTTGCAAAGAAAAAATTTTTTTGGAGGAAGATATAAAAACTAATAATATTGTTCTTAATGCTCAATTTGGACCAATTTATATTGATAAAAAAGTAACCATTAGAGAAGGATCTGTGATTATAGGACCTGTTTCTATTGGAAAAAATGTGACATTAAATATAGGATCAAAAATATACGGAGGAACATCTATTGGTCCCTTTTGTAAGATAGGAGGAGAAATTATAAATTCTGTTATTTTTTCTTATTCTAATAAAGTTCATGATGGATTTTTAGGAAATGCTATTTTAGGGGAATGGTGTAATTTAGGAGCTGGAACTAATATCTCTAATTTAAGAAATGATTATCGTAAGGTTACAGTTTGGAATTATGAAAAAAAAGATTTTTTTCCTGTTGATATACTATTTTTTGGAATAATTATGGGAGACCATTCTAAATCCGCAATAAATACTCAATTTAATACAGCAACGATGATAGGGGTAAATTCTAGTATTTTTGGATTTGGATTTCCACCTAGATTTATTCCTTCATTTTCTTTAGGAGGAATACAGAATCGTGAAAAAATACCTTTTGATCATATTTGTAAAACTGCTGAAATTGCAATGGATCGTAGGAATGTAAATTTTTCTATTTTAGACAGGAACATTTTAGAATATTTGTATAATTCATTAGATATTTAAAAAAAAAGAAAAAATTTTTATATGCTGAAACATAATTTAGGTTATCCTCGAATAGGAATACGAAGAGAATTAAAAAAAGCTTGTGAGGATTATTGGTCAAACAAAATTGATTCAAATAATTTGTTTGAAATAGGAAATAAAATAAGAGAAGATAATTGGAAAGAGCAAGAAAGGTCAGGTTTAGATTTAATTCCATGCAATGATTTTAGTTTTTATGATCATGTTCTAGATATGTCTTTATTATTAGGAGTAATTCCGGAATCTTATCTAGATATACCAATTATTAAGGATCATATTGACTTATATTTTTCTATGGCTAGAGGTTTTCAAAAAAATAAATGGGATATAAAAGCGATGGAAATGACTAAATGGTTTAATACTAATTATCATTATATAGTTCCTGAATTTAATAAAAATCAAAAATTTTCTATTTTTTCAAATAAAATTTTTGATGAATTAAAAGAATCCCAAAAATTATTAAAATCAGTAAGAAAAATAAAACCTGTACTAATTGGACCTGTATCCTATCTTTTTTTAGGAAAAGAAAAGGATCCATATTTTCAAAAAATGGATTTAATTGAAAATATTGTTCCTGTTTATATAGAAATTATTCATAAATTAAAAAATCAAGGAGTTAACTGGATTCAACTAGATGAACCTATTCTAGTTTTAGATATGTCCGAAAAAGAAAAAGAAGTTTTTCGATATGCTTATAAAGAAATATCTATATTGTGTTCAGAAATGAATATTTTGCTAACTTCTTATTTTGATGGAATTTCAGAAAATATTTCTCTTCTTTCAGATTTTTTCGTAAAGGCCTTACATATAGATTTAGTGGAAGATTCAAATCAATTAGAAAAAATTCTTTCTTTTGTTAAAGAATCTGAAATGTTTTTATCATTAGGAATTATTAATGGAAGAAATATATGGAAAAATAACTATAATAGTTCTATAAAAAAAATAGAAAAAACAATAAAATACATAGGAGAAAATCGTGTCATGATTGCTCCAAATTGTTCACTATTGCATGTACCAATAGATGTAGAATATGAAAATTTTATTCATAAAGATGTAAAAAATAAAATGTCTTTTGCTAAACAAAAAATTTATGAGTTAAATGACTTAGAAAAGATTATTGAAGGGAATAGGGATCTTCTATTTGAAAATTCTCATTTAATGGAAAAAAACAAAGGTTCTTCTATTATTCATGATAAAAAAGTGAAAGAAAGAACTATGAAAATTTCAGAAAATGATATAAAAAGAGAAAATCCTTTTTATATTAGACAAAAGAAACAACAAGAAAAATTTCGTCTTCCTCTATTTCCAACTACTACGATAGGATCTTTTCCACAAACAAAAGAAATACGTAGTTTACGAAATAAATATAGAAAAAAAGAATTAAGTAAAAAAGAATATCATCAAAAAATTAAATGTTTTATTGTAGATGTTATTAAAAAACAAGAATTTTTGAATTTAGATGTTCTTGTTCATGGAGAATTTGAGAGAACTGATATGGTAGAATATTTTTCAGATAAATTAAAAGGAATACTTTCTACTGAAAACGGATGGGTTCAAAGTTATGGAAGTCGATGTGTTAAACCTCCTATCATTTATGGAGATATTAGTAGAAATGGAGATATGACTGTTGATTGGATTTGTTTTGCTCAATCTAAAACTAAAAAATTAATGAAAGGGATGTTAACGGGACCTGTTACTATTTTACAATGGTCTTTTGTTAGGGATGATCAACCTATTTTTCATACTGCTTATCAAATAGCTTGGTCTATGAGAGAAGAAGTGTTATCCTTAGAAAAATCTGGAATTAAAATTATACAAATAGACGAACCTGCTCTTAGAGAAGGATTACCTTTGAAGAAAAAAAATTGGAAATCTTATTTTGATTGGTCTATTAAGGCTTTTCGTCTTTCTTCGAGTGGAGTAAAAGATGATACTCAAATACATACACATATGTGTTACAGTGAATTTAATAATATATTAGAATATATTGCCGATATGGATGCCGATGTTATTACTATGGAAACTTCTAGATCTAAGATGGAGCTATTAAAAGCCTTTTCTAAATTTTCTTATCCTAATGAAATAGGACCAGGCGTCTATGATATTCATTCTCCAAGAATTATTACTAAAGAAGAAATTTTTGATTTAATAAAAAAAGCTTCAAAAATATTGCCGATTAGAAATATTTGGATTAATCCAGATTGTGGATTAAAAACTAGAAAATGGAAAGAAGTATTAGAATCTCTTAAAAATATGACAGAAGCTGCTAAAAAAGCAAGAGTAAAACTTATTACTAAGTAAATCTAGTTATTTACAACTTAAAATACATAGAAAGTATATTTCTATATTTGTCTAAAAATTTAGAAATGACTTTACATAAAAAAGAAGAAATAATAAAAAAAGAATTTTATATATTAAAAAATTGGGAAGAAAAATATGAGTATCTTATTGAAATAGGAAAAAATTTACCAAAAAAATCAGATATATTTAGATCTGAGGATAAGTTAATTAATGGGTGTCAGTCTAAAGTATGGCTAGATGCTAGATTGGAAAATCGTCGTATTTTTTTTGATGCAGATAGTGAAGCTATCCTACCTAGAGGAATAGCCGCCCTTATGATTCGTGTTTATTCAGGACTTTTTCCATTTGAAATTATTTCATCAAATGCTAATTTCATTTATGAAATAGGATTTCAAACATTTTTATCTCCTATTAGAGCTAATGGAATATTTTTATTTCTAAAAAAAATCAAATTTTATGCCATAGCTTTTAATGCTCAAATTTCTTTTGGATCGAATGTAAATGACAGAATTTTAAATAAAAAATGAAATGTTTCGAACTATTAATCCTGTAGACAATAGTGTTTTAAATACTTATTATTTCCTATCTGAAAAAGAGATTAATAATAAATTATCTACAGCTTTTTATGCATACAAAAAATGGAAGGATGATCCCTTTGAATCTAAAATTTTATCTTTGATAAAATTATATTCTTGTATGAAAGAAACTATAGATATTATAGCTTATTTGATCACTAAAGAGATGGGAAAACCTATCAGTCAGTCTTTTGCAGAAGTTAATAAAAGTATTAATTTATGTCAATATTATAGTGAATTGAAAGAATCCATTTTTTTTAAAAAAATGTTAACTGAATATGAAAAATCTTATATTCGATTCGAATCTATAGGATCTATATTAGGAATTATACCTTGGAATTATCCAATTTGGCAAATTATTAGGTCTACTATTCCTAATTTATTATTAGGAAATGTTATTCTTATTAAACCAGCTCTTAATACAGCTGGATCTGCTTTACTTTTGGAAAAGATATTTACAGAATCAGGTTTTCCTAAAGGAGTTTTTCAAATTTTATTAATTGAAGATAATCAAATAGAATCAGTTATAGCTAGTGACATAATACAAGGGGTTACATTTACAGGAAGTTCTTTATCTGGTAGTATTATAGGATCATTAGCTGGAAAATATGTGAAGAAATCTGTTTTGGAATTAGGAGGAAATGATGCTTTTGTAGTTATGAAAGATGTTGAAAATTTAAAAAAAACAGCAAAATTAGCTACAGAATCTAGATTGAATAATACAGGACAAACATGTATTTCAGCAAAAAGATTCATTGTAGAAGAATCGATTGTTGATGATTTTATAGATATAGTCATTCAAGAAATGAAAAAATATTGTAGAGAAGATTTATATAAAGAATCTACTAAAATAGGATATATATCTCGTTCTGATCTATCTGAAAAACTATATCAACAGTATAAGAATATAATATTAAACGGAGGAAAAATATGTCTAGAAACTAGTAAAGATGGAAATTTTTTTTCTCCTTCTTTATTGAAAGTAGAACATGATAATTTAGTAGTAAAAAAAGAAGAAATTTTTGGACCAATAGGAATTGTTTCTATTTTTTATAAAGAAATAGAAATTCCTTATATTGTTAATAATACATCTTATGGACTTGGAGCATCTATTTGGACGAAAGATTTAGAAAAAGCAGAAGAATTATCTAAACGAATAAATACAGGAATGATATTCATTAATGATCTTGTAAAATCAGATCCTCGTTTTCCTTTTGGAGGAGTAAAAAAATCTGGATATGGAAGAGAATTATCGACTTTATCTATCAAAGAATTTTCTAATTGTAAAACTGTAATTATAAGAAGTAAATTATAAATGCTTACGCATTCTTGCAACAGGAATATGCATTTGATCTCGATATTTAGCTATCGTTCTTCTAGCTACTAGATAGCCTTTTTTCTCTAAAATTTTAGATAGCTTTTCGTCCGTAAAAGGTTTTTTTTTATTTTCTCTAGCAATGGATTCTCCTAAAAGTTTTTTTATTTCAATAGAAGAAATTTCTTTTCCTTCTTTATTTATCATTTTTTCTGAAAAAAAACTTTTGATCAAAAAAGTTCCATATGGAGTATTGACATATTTACTATTAGCTACACGGGAAACGGTTGAAATCCCTACTCCAATTTTTTGGGAAATATTTTTTAAAATCATGGGTTTTATTTTAACTGGATCTCCAGTTAAAAAATATTCTTTTTGATAATTCATAATAGTATCCATTGTTAACATTAACGTATTCTTACGTTTTTTTATTGCATCTACAAACCATTTTGCAGAATCTATTTTTTGTTTCAAAAAAACAATAGTATTTTCATTATTTTTTTCTTTGGAAGATTTATAAGATTTTAACATATCTAAATATAGAGAGGAAACTTTTAACTCAGGAGTATTTCTTTGATTTAAAGAAAGTTCTAATTTTTCATCTACTATACGAATAGTAAAATCTGGAATAATATGATCTAAATTTTTAACATTTTCAGAATAAATTTTTCCTGGTTTAGGATTTAATTTTTCTATTTGAAAAATAGCTTTTTTTAATTTTTTTTTGTTTATTTCTAATTTTTTTTGTAACTTCTTGTAGTTTTTTTTTACAAAGTACTCAAAATTATCTTGTATAATTTTTTTTGCTAAAAAAATATCTTGGTTGATTTTATTTTTTTCTAATTGAATAAGTAAACATTCTTGTAAATTCCTGGATCCTAAGCCTACAGGGTCTAATTTTTGTATGTAATTTGTAAGTAAATATTCTACTTTTTCCGCAGTTACTGATATTCCAAGTATTAATAAAATGTCATCTACCATAGATGATATTTTTCTTCTTATGTAACCGTCATCATCTATGTTCCCTATAATAAAATCTGCTATCAACAAATCTTCTTTATTTAAACGAAAAGTATGCAATTGACTTTTTAAATAATCTTGAAATGAATTTACAGAAACAATAGGAGTAATATATCTTTCTTTTTCCCCACAATTTTGTTGATATTGTGCATAACTTTTAAAATCCTCTATTTCATCATCACTTAAATATTCATCTATCTCAGATAGATCAATAGATTCATTTTTGTTTTCTATAAGATCAAAATCATTATTATTTTCTTCTGATATTTCTTCTTTTTCTAAATCAGAAGCTTCTTCTTTTAACTCTAAAGCTGGATTTTCTTCCAATTCTTGTTTTACCCTTTGTTCAAAATCTAAAGTAGATAGTTGAACTAATTTCATTAGTTTAATTTGTTGTGGAGAAAGTTTATGTTGTTCTTTTTGTAATAGCTGTTGTTTTAACATAAGTTATTTTAAAATTTTGCATTATCTGGAGTCCTGGGATATGGAATAACGTCTCTAATATTGCTCATTCCTGTAACAAATTGAACTAAACGATCAAATCCTAAACCAAATCCACTATGAGGAACAGAACCAAAAAGACGTGTATCTAAATACCACCAAAGTTTGTTTTTATCTGTATTTGTGTCTTTTATTCGTTGTAATAACATTTCATAACGTTCTTCTCTTTGAGAACCACCAATAACTTCTCCTATTTCTGGAAATAAAATATCCATAGCTTTAACAGTTTTTCCATCATTATTTATTCGCATATAAAATGCTTTAATACAAGAAGGATAATCAAATATAACGACAGGTATTTTAAAATATTTGTTTACTAAATATTGTTCATGTTCCGATTGTAAATCCATCCCCCATATAATAGAATGAAAAAATTTTATATTTTGTTTTTTTTCTTCTTGATTAAGAATTTTTATAGCTTCTGTATAACTGATTCTCTGAAACGGATATTTCAATACAATTTCTAATCTTTCCATAAGTGAATTGGTTTTTTTTTTACTCCACCTTTTTAAATATTCATTTAAAAATGATAAATCTTCAATACTATTATCAAGGATATATTTGACAATAACTTTTAAAAAATCTTCAGCTAAATTTATATTTTCTTCTAAATGATAGAAAGAAATTTCTGGTTCTATCATCCAAAATTCAGATAAATGTCGTGAAGTATTAGAATTTTCTGCGCGAAATACAGGTCCAAAAGTATACACTTTACCTAATCCTAAAGCAGCGGTTTCTGCTTCTAATTGTCCAGAAACACTTAAATAAGTTTTTCTTTTAAAAAAATCTTTTGTACCTTTTTTTAAGGTAGTTACTTGAAACATTTCTCCTGTACCTTCGCAATTTAAAGTAGTAATAATTGGTGTATGAAGATAAAAAAACCCATGTTCGTGAAAATATTTATGTATACCAAAAGCTAAATGATGACGGATTCGCATGATACAACCGAAAATGTTGGTTTTAAAACGTAAATGAGATTGTTCACGAAGTTTTTCTAAACTATGTTTTTTAGGTTGAAGAATAGATTTATGTATAATACATGGATCCGTATATCCATATATCTTTATATCTAAAGATTGTAATTCTATATTTTGTTTTTTTCCAATACTTTTTGTTATAATTCCTAAAACTTGAATGGAACTTCCAATTGTTATTTTTTTTATTATTTTCTTTTCCAATGTTCTGGATAAAATAATTTGTAAATTTTTAATTGTGGATCCATCATTTAAAGAAATAAAAATAGAATAACGAAAAGAACGAATCCAACCTTCAACCAATACTTTTTTATTTATAAAAAAATTTCCATTATCTAATAATTCTTTAATTGAACATTTTTTTACCATTTCTATATTTTTATTATTTCTTTTTCCTTATCAAGAAGATAATCTTCTATTTTTTTTATATATTCACTCGTTATTTTTTGTATACGGTTTTCTACTGTTTTGTAAAAATCCTCAGATATTTTTAATTTTCTTATAAATTGGTTATTTTTTTTTCGTACATTTCTCACTAAAATTTTTGCATGTTCTGTTTGTAATTTAATTTTTTTCATTAAATTTTTTCTTCCTTCTTCTGTCATAATAGGAAGACGTATATGGATAGATTCTCCTTTATTAGTAGGAAAAAATCCTAGATTAGCATCTATAATAGCTTTATCTATATGTGATAGAATAGATGGATCCCAAGGTCGAATAATAAGATTCATATTATCTACGATAGTGATATTCGATACCTCCTCAAGTGGAAAAAAAGCTTTGTAACATTTTATTTTTATTTTGCTCAAAGAATAAGCTACTGATTTACTCCCTAATCGAATAGGATGAATTTTCTCTTTTAATTGTATAAAAATTGTTTCCATATCTTTTTTACAAGAATAAAAAATATTGTTTAAATTATCCATAATTTTATTTCTTTTTATAAACTAGAGTTCCTATTTCTTCTCCTGAAATAACTTTTTTAAAATTTCCTTTTCTGTTTATATCAAAAATAATAATTGGTAAATCATTTTCATTTCCTAATATAAAAGCAGTTTGATCCATGACTTTAATTCCCATTTGATATACCATATCAAAAGATATATCTTTTAGTTTTTTTGCATATTTATTTTTTTCTGGATCTGTGGTATAAATTCCATCAACTCTAGTTCCTTTTAATAAAACATCAGCTTTTATTTCTATAGCTCGTAAAACAGCGGCAGTATCTGTGGTAAAATAAGGATTTCCTAATCCTGCTACAAATATAACCACTCTTCCTTTTTCTAGATGATGAATGGCTCTATCTTTTTCAAAAGGTTCTGCTATTTCATCCATTCTAATAGCTGTTTGGATGTAAGCACATATTCCTATATTTTCCAAGTAAGCTTGAAAAGCGATTCCGTTAATAACGGTAGCAAGCATTCCCATATAATCTCCTTCTATACGATTTATAGTTTTTTCTTTGATTTTAGAAAAACCTCTGAATATATTTCCTCCTCCAATAACTATAGCCACTTGAGCACCCATATCTACTACATTTTTTACTTCTTCAGCATATTGTTTAAGACTAGTAGAAGAATGAAGTCCAAATTCGTTTTTCCCCATAAGAGCTTCTCCACTTAATTTCAATAATGATCTTTTGTACTTCATGAAAAAGATATTTTTTCAAAAATTGTTAAGCATTTTTATTATGGAAAAATTCCTGATTTTTCATAAGATTCTATAATTTTATTTATAGCGAGCACAAATGCAGCAGTTCGCATATTTTTTATTTTTGATGATTTTTTTAAATCACGGATTTTATGAAATCCACTAATCATTGTATCTTCTAATCCACTACGAACTAAATCTATTTCTCTAGCTCCTTTTAATATAATTTTTTTTTCCTCTATTGAAATTTTTTTTCTACAAGTATTTTCAATAACCTGCAATAATTCTGCATTCATATTTTCACTAAATCTTTTTTCGATTCTTCCATAACGAACATGACTTAAATTCTTCAACCATTCAAAATAAGAAACAGTGACTCCTCCAGCGTTTAAATAAATATCTGGAATTATAATTACTCCTTTTTTCTCTAATATTTCATCAGCTTCCGGAGTTATAGGTCCATTAGCCGCTTCTCCTATAATTTTTGCTTTAATTTGATTAACATTATTTTTATGTATAACATTCTCTAATGCTGCTGGAATTAATATATCACATTCTAATTCTAAAGCTTTTTCTGTATTATCAATATTTTTTGCTCCTGGAAAATTTAATATAGATCTAGTATTTTTTAAATGAAAAATAACTTGAGATACATCTAATCCATTTTTATTGTAAATAGCTCCTTCTCTTTCTGCTAAAGCGACAATAATTGCTCCTGCTTCATGAAAAAAAGTAGCAGCATGATAACCTACGTTTCCTAATCCTTGTATAATAATTTTTTTACCAACTAATCCAACATCAAGACCGACAGATAACATATCTTCTTTCATACGACATAATTCTCTAATTCCATAAAAAACACCTAATCCTGTTGCTTCTTTTCTTCCTCTTACTCCTCCTTGAGAAATAGGTTTTCCTGTAACACAAGCTAATGCGTTTACATCTCCTGGACAAATGGATGAAAAAGTATCAAAAATCCAACTCATTTCTCTTTCTCCAGTTCCATAATCAGGAGCAGGAACATCTATTCCTGGTCCAATGAAATTTTTTCTAATTAATTCAGAAGTATAACGTCGAGTTATCTTTTCTATATTATCTTTTGATATAGTTTGAGGATCTATTTTTATACCACCTTTAGCTCCTCCAAAAGGAACATCAACTATAGCACATTTATAAGTCATTAAAGCAGCCAACGTCATGATTTCATCCTGATTTACTTTGATACTATATCGAATTCCTCCTTTACAAGGAAGTTTGTGATGAGAATGTTGAACTCTATACGCTTCGATAACTTTTATTTCTTTTCCTATTTTTACAGGAAAGTGCATACGATATACAGAATTACAAGCTTTTATCTGTTCTAAAAGTCCTTTTTCAATAGGAATAAAACGTGCAGCTTTATCGAAGTTTTTTTCTATACAATTAAAAAAACTACATGGAATAGTTTTGCTTTGTTTGTTTTTGTACATAAAAAAGGATTTACACATTTTTCTTTGCTTTTAGAAAAAAATTAAAACGAATGTTGATTGAATAATACAAATCTACATTTTATATGTACATAAAAGAATTTAATAGGATCATTTGGTTTTTAATATAAAATATTTATTATTTTTTTGGGTATGATAATTAATTTTTTGATCATTTTTTCTTTCAAAAAAAATTTTGTTTTAGGATGACTCAAAATCCTATTTTTTATTTTTTCTATTGGAGTAGAAGAACAAAATGTTTTGGTAAATTTTAATTTTCCATTGAACATGATCGGATATGTAATTTCCTCATTTTTTATATATATCGAATCATAAACAGGAAAAGAATAATAAATAATAGATTTTCTTTTCCCTAATTTATACCATAATTCTTCAGCTATATGAGGAGAAAATGGAGCTATTAATTGAACTATAGGTTCTAATATTTTTTTTTTGTTACATTTCAACATAGTTAATTTATTCACTATAATCATCAATGTACTTATACATGTATTCCAAGAAAAAGATTCCATTTTATCTTGTATTTTTTTTATAGTATAATGTAAAATTTTCAATTCTTGAAATGTTGGAATTGTTTCAGTTACTTTAAATTTTCCATTTTTATGGAATAAACGCCATAATCTATTTATAAAATTTTTTATTCCATTAATATTATTATTATTCCAAGGTTTTGATTGAGTAATAGGACCTAAAAACATTTCATAAAGACGAAATACATCTGAACCATATTCTTGACAAATGTTATCAGGATTGATCACATTATATTTGGATTTTGACATTTTTTCCAGTTTTCTATTACAAAAAAAAATGCCTGATTCTAATATAAATGTATAATTCAAGAATTCAGGATTATTCTGTTTAAATTTTTCTATATCTAATTCATTATTATTTGTTATGAAACAAAGATCTACATACATTTCTTGAAATGAATAATTTACATTTTTTTTATTTTTTAATCCATAAGATACAAAGACCTTTTTCCCTATCACCTTTAATATAGTGGAAGAATAACTCAAGATCATTCCTTGATTCAATATTTTTTGAAAAGGCTCTTCAGTAGTAATCCATCCTCTATCTTTTAAAAATTTATGCCAAAATCTTGCATAAATTAAATGACCTGTACTATGTTCAGATCCTCCAATATATAAATTAACATTTTTCCAATAAGTTTCTTTCTTTTTATCAAGAAAAAACTGAGGATTATGAACGTCCATATATCTCAGAAAATACCAACTGGATCCAGCCCAACTTGGCATTGTATTAGTCTCTATTGGAAATATAAATTGATGATTAATCAAATTATTGGGAACTATTTGCATGTTTTTTTCATCCCAAGCCCAATTTTTTGCTCTAGTTAATGGAGATTTTCCATTTTTTGGATGATAATTATCTATCTGTGGAAGAAGAATAGGTAATTTATCTATAGGAATATTTTTTGGAACTTTTTCTTTAAAGTAGATAGGAATAGGTTCCCCCCAATATCTTTGTCTAGAAAAAATAGCATCACGTATTTTATACGTAATTCTTTTTTCTCCTATTTTTTTATTATTAAGTATTTTTATTATTTTTTCTTTTGCTTGTTTTCTACTCAATCCATTTAAAAAATCAGAGTTAATACATATTTCATGATTGTTTAAAACAGTTATGATTTCTAATCCAAATTTTTCAGAAAACTCTTTACTTTTTTTTTCATGACCAGGAATTCCTATTTTAGATTTAGTTTTATCATCTACGGAAAAAAAATCACTAATGTAAATAGGAATTTGTTTTTTTATAATAAAAGGATGAAAAACATAATTACCTGTGAAAACTCCAGAAACATTTTTCACGTCTTCAGACAATATAGATGATTCTTTTTTTGAAAGATATCTACAAACTTTTTTTCTATACAAGAAAATAGATATTTTTTCTGAAAATGGATGATTTGTAGATAATACAATAAAAGTCATTCCAAATATCATTTCTGGATAAGAAATAAATAATTCTATTTCTTTTATTTTAGGAATAGGATATGCTATTTCTAGTAAAAGAGAAGCCCCTGATGATTTACCTATCCAACTCATTTGTGATTTTTTAAGAGACTTAGAACAATCAATAAACTTTAATCCTTTTAAAAGCCTTTCTGCATATACACTAATCCTCAAGTGCCATTGTAACATTTTTTTTTTGTAAACGGGGAACCCTCCCCTTTGACTTTTTCCGTTTTTTATTTCATCATTAGCTAAAACTGTATTTAATCCTGGACACCAGTTAACTATATTTTTACATAAAAAAGCTAATCGATAATTTAAAAGAATAGATTCTTTTTCGAAAGTATTTAAATGATTCCATTTTACTGAGTCAAATTTACCATGGTAAGAAGAACTTGCATTGATACAATAATTTCCATTTTTATTAAATTCTTCAATCAAAATATTTATAGATTTAGCTTGTTCACTATTTTTATCATACCAAGAATTAAAAATTTGAATAAACATCCATTGAGTCCAATGATAATAATCAGGATCACTAGTACTCAATTTTCTACTCCAATCAAAAGAAATTCCTATTTTATTCATTTGTTTTATATACTTATTGGAATTTTCTATAGTAGTATCATTAGGATGTTTTCCAGTTTGTATAGCATATTGTTCTGTAGGCAAACCAAAAGAATCAAATCCTATAGGATTCATAACATTATATCCTTTTGTTCGTTTATACCTTGTATAAATATCTGATGCAATATAACCTAAACAATGTCCTACATGAAGCCCTGATCCAGAAGGATAAGGAAACATGTTTAAAACATAATATTTTTGTTTTTTATTTTCTTCTTTAACATAAAAAGTTTGATTTTTTTTCCAGTATAATTGCCAACGTTTTTCTATTTCACGAAAATTATAGTCCATTTTTTTAACATATAAAATTACAATGATTTTATTACGTAATTTTAATTCATTGAAATAAATATTCAAAAAAAATTTTGGGAAAAAAAAAGAAAAATCTTTAATGAAGATTAATTTAAATGATAGTAAATTTATAAATAATCAAACTATTAGTAGCTTATTAAAAATTATTCAGTCTCATCCAAATGATGTAGTACAAATATTAAATTTGTTAGAATTATGGAAATCTCTATCTATTTTTAAAGTGTTGGATTTTTCTATCAAAAAAAAAATTATAAAAGAAATATCTTCGTTTAAAAAAATGGAATTTATAAATCATTTGGTAATCTATGATCATGTTTTTTTAAGAAATCTTCCTAAAGATCTTTTAAAAGATTTAATTAAATATTTAAATCCAGAAGATAATAAACGAAATACATTAATATCTTATTTAGGATATCCTAAAAGTAGTATAACTCGTTTTATGAGACCATGCTATGTATCAGTGCAAAAAACTTGGAATGTTCAAAATGTTTTAGATTATATACGGAAAAAAGTGAAAAATATCGATATCATCGATATTATATATATAATTGATGAAAAAGGTAGATTAATAAATGATATCAAAATACAAGAATTTTTATTAGTCGATATAAATACTAAAATATTCCATTTAATAGATCATAAAAATCCTCCCGTATATTTAAATGTTAAAGATACAGAAAAGAGAGCTTTTAAAACCTTTTCTATAATAAATAATAGAAGAGGATCACTTCCAGTGATTGATGATAAAAATTTTTTATTAGGAGTAGTAACTATATCCGATATTTTATGGATTTTAAATGAAAATTATAAAGGAAATAAAAAAATAAAAAATCCTTTTTCTTTTAAGGATTATCCTTTATTAAATAATAATAAATCTTATCTCAATGTTCCTTTATTTAGATTAATAAAAAAAAGAGCTGAATGGTTAGTTTTATTATTTATAGGAGAAATGTTAACAACAACAGTTATGCAAGAATTTTCAAGTATTATAGAAAAAGCGGTAGTTATTGCTTTATTTATTCCTTTAGTTGTTTCCAGTGG
The DNA here is from genome assembly GCF_014251655.1 of Blattabacterium cuenoti. Lineage (NCBI taxonomy): Bacteria > Pseudomonadati > Bacteroidota > Flavobacteriia > Flavobacteriales > Blattabacteriaceae > Blattabacterium > Blattabacterium cuenoti. The sequence continues at coordinate 512,221 of NZ_CP059225.1, read as the reverse complement.
AGGAAATAGTGGATCTCAAGCAGCAAGTTTAATTATTCAAGCAATGGCTTTGGGGGAAGTAAAAATAAAAGATTGGTGGATTGTTATGAAAAGAGAAATTATTTGTGGTTTTTTTTTAGGTTGTATTTTAGGATTAACAGGTTTTATACGTGTTATAGCATGGCATAATATTAATTTATTTGATTATGGACCTCATTGTATGTTAGTAGGACTTACTGTTTTTTTCTCTTTAATTGGAGTAGTATTATGGGGGACCTTTAGTGGATCTATGTTTCCTTTTATAATTAAAAAATTTAGGGGAGATCCCGCTAGCTCTTCTGCCCCTTTTGTTGCTACACTAGTAGATGTGATTGGTTTAATTATATATTTTTCTATATCTTATGTTCTTTTACATGGAATTTTATTTTAATAATTTATTTCTAAAAGTTTGTAGAACTTTTTTAAAATCTTCAGGAATGGGACAAAAAAAATGACATTTTCTATTTTTCGGGTGGATAAAAGAAAGTGAAATAGCATGTAAAGCTTGTCTTTGTAAAATTTGTAGACAAGTTTTAAAAACTTCTCTATTTTTATTAGAGCATTTTTTGTTTGTAAATATTCTACTTCCTCCATAAATTGAATCATGAAATAATGGATGTCCTAAATGTTTAAAATGAGCTCTAATTTGATGTGTTTTTCCTGTTTTTATATGGCAAGAAACATATGTCAAATACTTGAACCGTTCTAATACTTGATAGTGTGTTATTGAATATTTTCCTTTATAATATTTCTCATCTTTAAAAAGAGTCATTCTTTTTCTATTTTTAGGATCTCTTCCAATAAAACCAGTTATAGTTCCTTTTTCTTCAATAAGATCTCCCCATATTAAAGCTATATATTGTCTTTGAATTGTTCTATAATAAAATTGTTGAAATAAACATTTTTGAGCTAATTCATTTTTAGCTAAAACTAATAAACCAGATGTATCTTTATCTAATCGGTGAATCAATCCTACCCTATATAAATTTGAATGATTTGATTTTGAGTTTATTAAATGATATTTAATTCCATGAATTAATGAAAATTTTTCATTTCCACAACCTGGATGAACGACCATTCCTGCAGGTTTATTGATTACAATAACGTCTTCATCTTCATAAATGATATCAAGATCCATTTTTTTTTCATAAATATTTTCATATTCTAAATGATCTACAATAGGAATAGAAACAAGATTATCAGAAATTTTTACTTCTATAAGGTCTAAAGGTTTTATTTTATAATTCTTTTTTACAATATGTTGGTTTACTAATATTTTTCCTGAATGAACAAATTTTTGAATTTGATTTCTACTGAAATTTTTTGTTTTTTGTTTCAAAAATTGATCTATTCTAATTTCTTCTTGATTTTTATCTGCAAATATTTTGTATTTATTTATGTTTTTCATTTTCATTTTTTTTGGATAAAATTTTCTCTTTTTCCGTTTTCTCTTCTATTTGTATTAAACTATCTAATAATTCTTTTGAACTTAACCAAAGTTCGATAGGTTTATTTTTATCTTCTTGCATTGTTCCAGGAGAAGGTTTTTGACAATATACCTTTGCATTATTATTAGAAATCGTATGATCATAATAGAAATTTATTACATAAAATAATCTACTATTTAAAGTGGAAGTAGCAGTATTTAATGACATTCCAATAACATTGGGAACTAATGAATTATTTTTTTCATATCCTTTTCCGATTATCAAAGTAATTCCATCTTGATAAGGAGGGAATATATATCCAGATTGAATTAATTTGTCTTTATAAAAAACTTTCAAAACTGAATCTTTATTATATAGATCATTAATATATTTAATTTCTTTTACTGCTATGTGATTAGCATGAAGTAATTTTATAGCTTGATTTTTATTTTTATTTATAATATTAGGTAAAACTGTATATTGGGTATATTTAGAATTTACTTGTAAATATATATGTCTCCCTTCCTTAACCTTATCTCCAGGTCCTGGAGTAAAAGAAATAATTTGGTAAGGTTTAAAATTAGGATCATAATGTGATGTATCTATGTTATATTTTAATCCTAATTTTTTAAGAATGGATATAGATTGAGATAAAGTTAGATGACGTAAATCAGGAACTATGACACTAGAATCATGTTTTGTATAAATATCCACCCATTTTAATGCAAAATAAGTGATTTTGTATAATGCTAATACAGAGACTAATAAGTTTATAATAAAAATTACGACATATTTTGAATAATTCATAGTAAAAAAATAAATTCATTTCTACAAAAAAAAAAATAAATCATGAAAAAAATAGCAGTTGTTATGGGTGGATATACAAAAGAGTCTGAAGTATCGATAAAAAGCGGAGAAGTTGTTTATGAAAATTTATGCAGAAATAAATTTGATCCTTATCGGATTTATATTTTTGAAGAAAGATGGTTTATGAAAGATGAAAAAAACAACGAATATCCTATCAACAAATATAATTTTACTGTTAATATAGGAAAAAATAGGGTTATTCAGTTTGATTGTGTATTTAATGCTATACATGGGACTCCAGGAGAAGATGGAATTTTACAAGCTTATTTTGAGTTATTAAAAATACCTTATACAGGATGTAATTTTCATCATGCTAATGTGACTTTTAACAAAAAGTATTGTTTGACTTTATTAAAACATTTTGGGGTTCATACCGCAGAATTTTTCTTTTTAAATAAAAAAAATCAATGTTTTTGTATAGAAAAAATTTTAAAAAAAGTAGGACTTCCTTGTTTTGTTAAACCTAATAAATCAGGATCTAGTTTGGGAATCAGTAAGGTCTATGAAAAAAAATATTTTTTAAATGCAGTAGAAAAGGCATTTCAAGAAGATGAAGAGATTATCATTGAATCTTTTCTTAAAGGAAGAGAAGTTTCTGTAGGAGTTTTTTCATTCGATAAAAAAATTTATGTTTTACCTATAACAGAAATTATTAGTCAAAACGATTTTTTTGATTTTGAATCAAAATATTCTGGAAAATCTCAAGAAATAACCCCAGCAAAATTACTTCCAAGTGTAGAAAAAAAAATACGAAAATTAGCGAAAAAAGTATATCAATTTCTAAATTTATCTGGAATATCTAGATCTGAATATATCATTGTGAATGAAGAACCATTCTTCTTGGAAATTAATACTGTTCCAGGTCTTTCAAAAGAAAGTATTTTTCCTAAACAATTAGAAATATATGGAATATCTTTGTCTGATTTATTTAAAAATGCAATATATTCATCTTTAAAGTAGAAAAATATTTCTCATGGATGACAATTGCATTTTTTTTACAAATTTTTTTATCATACATAAAAAATATATATAATTTTTTGAATAAATAAATAACTGAATACAAAAAAAATATTCCTATTATTAAGTATTGATACATTTTATTTTAATATTTGATAGGTTAAAAAGGAAGAAAGATAAGCTAAAAAAGTCATAAAAATAAATTGGATGATTGGCCATTTCCAAGACTTTTTTTTTCTTTTATTATTATGAATAAAGTAGTCATACATTGCATAGAAAATGCATAAAAAAGTAGTAAAGAAAAACTTGTTGCTACATTATAAATAGGTTTTTTTTGTATGTGGATATTCTATCTCTTTATTCATTATGTTTTTTAAGGTATTTTGTTCTATACTATAGATAGAATCATCCTCGTAATAAAAAATGATTTAAAGGACAAGGACCTGTATTAAAATTATCTAGTTTTTTTTTTGGATAAAAGAAAATAAAAATTCTATAAATTCTTTAGTAATTTATGTACATAAAAATACACATTGAAAAATGAAAAACAAAAAAAAGAAAAAAAATCAAATAGCCCAATGAAAGTAAAGGATGTAGAATTAAAGCATTATCTATTCTTTTAGAAAGTTCTAAATATTTTTTTCTTTTTTTATAAAGAAAAACGAAAACTGTATGAGATAAAATTTCACCTATTTTTTCATACCTATCTAATGTTTCTTTTATTTGTAATCTTCTAGATACAATATGATATTTATTTTTTATTTTATTTATAAAGGAATCTTCTTTTAATAATTTTCTATTATAAGCTAAATAATACCAAGCTTTATAAGTATTTACTTTATAATTATTTTTTACATTATTGATGGCTATAGAATATCGTTGTAATCCTGGATTAAAAAAAATTATGTTTTTTTGTTTTTTGATTAAAATTTTTTATTACTTTTTTTGTTTTTTCTAATCCTATTCCTTTTCTGGCATTGATTGTAACAATTTCTGTAAAAAAAAGTTCTTTTAGTTTTTTTATATCAATAAATATTCCCTTTTTTTCTGCTTCGTCTATCATATTCAAAATAAATAAAATAGGAAATCCTAAATCTTGTATTTGACTGAATAAATAATAAAAGACTTTTTTTTAAATTAGAAGAATCTACCACTAATAAAATTTTATCTGGATCATTTACATATTCTTTGTTATTGAGTAGTTTACTAACTTAACTACTTCTTCATCTTCATAAGAAGGATATATGTTATAAATTACAGGAAGATCTATAATTTGATAATACTTATTATTATAATAGAAATATCCTATTTTTTTTCTACCGTAACTCCAAGATAATTTCCTATTTTTTGATTAAGTCCAGTGAATTTTATTAAACAAAGAAGTTTTACCTACATTTGGGTTTCCAATGATGGCTAATTTATTAATAATCATTCTTCGTTTTTCATTTGATGGAAGATTAAAGATGTAAGATTAAATAGGTTCTATTATAATATTTTCTGCTTATTTTTTACGTAAAACTAAACAAGTATTTTCGTAACTTATACATAGTGGATCATAAAAAATAGAAACGAAAAGTATTTCAAATTTTACTCCAGGTAAAATTACTAATTCTAATAGTTTAATAGGAAAATCTTCATTTTTATATCCTTTAATTAATAATCCCTTTTTCTCCTTTTTTAAGATTAGATAGATTCAAAGTTTATATATTTTAAAATAAAGTTTTAAATTTATTTCTTTTATTCTTTTTAATGATATCTATTTTGATTAGATCAATACAATTATTACTTAGTATTTCTATATTAATTATTATTCATGAATTAGGTCATTTTATTATAGCTCAAGCTTTTAAAGTTCGTGTAGAAAGATTTTTTTTATTTTTTGATCCTTGGTTTTCCATTTTCAAAAAAAAAATAGGACATACTGTTTATGGAATAGGGTGGTTACCTTTAGGAGGATATGTTAAAATATCTGGAATGATGATAGATGATAAAACGTCAAAAAATGAAAGTAAAGATTGGGAATTTCGTTCTAAGTCAGCAATAAAAAGATTTTTAATTATTTCTGGAGGTATTCTTTTTAATATATTATTATCTATTTTCATTTTTACTTGTTTAATATTTCAATATGGAGAAACTTATCTTCCTACAAAAAACGTTAAATACGGAATAGAAGTAGATTCTTTGGGGAAAAAGATGGGATTAAAAAATGGGGATAAAATTTTATTTGTAAACGGAAAATATATTTCATATTTCAATGATATTCCTAAAGCCATTATTTTTGGAAATTCTGTTACTGTAAATCGTATGGGGAAAATCATTAAACTATCATTAAATCATCAGAAAAAAAAATTTTTTTTTGATAGGAAAAAACTAAGTTTTTTTATTCAACCTCGTGTTCCTCCCATAATTCATTATGTAATGAAAAATTCCGTAGCGGAAAAATACGGATTAAGAAATAATGATGAAATATTAGGAATCAATTCAGAATTCATTCTTTTCTCTGACCAACTGAAAGAATTATTATCAAAATATAAAAACGAAAATATTTTAATTTCTATCAATAGAAATGGAAGATTTTTAAAAAAAAATATTTTCATCAGTCAGAGAGGAATATTAGGGATTTACTTGAAAAATTTTATGGAATTAGATCGTATTTTTTCATTTGAAAAAAAGAATTATACTTTTTTTCAAAGTATTCCTAATGGAATTAATAGAACTTGGAATGTTTTAAAACATCAAATATTTTTTTTTAAAAATATTTTTCATATAGAAACTAAAGCTTACAAACAAATAGGAAGTTTTTTTTCTATGGCTAAAGAATTTCCTTCTAAATGGAATTGGGATATTTTTTGGACTTTTACTGCTACTTTATCCATTTGGATAGCTTTTTTAAATTTATTTCCTATTCCATCATTAGATGGAGGTTATATGTTATTTATCATAATAGAAATGATATCAAAAAAGAAAATAAATGAAAAAATTATTGAACGATGCACCATTTTTGGATTTTTGATAATTAGTTTAATTATGATATTTATCGTTATTTGGGATATTTTAAAAGTTTTTTTTTACTGAACCTTTCTTAAAGAAAAAAATACGGTCAGTTGTTACTCCTATGTTTAAAAATAGGTCTTTTTCATGAATATTTATAATTTCTTTTACAGGAGGAAAAAAACTTAACCCTATTTTAATTACATTTTTTCTACATAAAGGAATCAATCTATCATAAAAACCTTTTCCATAACCTACGCGAAATCCTTTTAAATCAAAGATCAATAATGGAATAAATATAACTTCAATTAAAGATATGGAAACAATATGTTTATATATAGGTTCTAAAATTCCATGTTTATTTTTGAATAATGAAGTATTCTTATTAAAAAAACAATTTTCTATGGAAATAAGATGAAAATTAGAGGATGGTACTATTATATATTTTCCTTTTTTTAGAAGAAAATCAATAATCATAAAAGTATCTACTTCTTTATTTTTTTGTATAGGCAAAAAAATATGGTAATATTTTTTTTCCCATAAATACAATATTTTTTTTATCTGAAAAAATATTTTATAACTCATTTTTGTAACTTCTTCTTGAGATATCGATTTTCTATAAAAAAAATATTTTTTACGCAATTTTTCTTTATTCATGATTGACCTTATTTAAGCTCTATATAACAATTTTTTTAGATCAAATAGAACTGATAAAATTTTCTAATATTTTTATTATTTCTTTTGGTTTTTCTATATGCCCCATATGTCCTGTATCTATTTCAACAAAATCAGTTTTATTTCCATTTTTTGCTTCTTCACGAATTTTTTTTTCATCTAGGATTAAATCATATAACCCAATGATATATAGTTTCGGAAAAATAGTATTCTGAATTAAGAATTTTCTATCTTTACGAATCGACATTCCTTTTAAAAAAGAAATTATACTATCAATAGATAAATTATAAGCTATTTTTTTTATGTAAGTAATTTCTTTTTGAAAAAAACTTATTTTTTTAGGATTAAATAATTTATTTATACTAGTGGATATAAATAAAGGATAATTATTTTTGGCTAATTGAATTGATTGTATTCTTTGTTTTTTTTTTTTAAGGGAATCTGATTCTGCTGTAGAATGAAGAAAACATAGTCCTAAAAAAATTTCTGGATACTTTTCTGCAAGAGCTATAGCGATATATCCCCCCATAGAATGTCCAACAAAAATTGCTTTTTGTATATTTTCTTTATCTAAAATTTCCTTTACTATTTTTGCATTTTCTTCCATAGTAAAAATCTGTTTTCTAGAAAAAGAAAAACAACTTTTTCCATGACCAGGAAAATCAATTGAAATAACTCTATATTTATTAGAAATAGAAGAATGATATATAAAATTCCAAACTTCTAAACTTTCCATAAATCCGTGTAATAATACTATTGGAATCCCTATCCCTTCTATTTTTAAATTTATTTTATTATTCATAATAAATAATATTAGAAATAAACTATATAGATATTGTAAGTAATTTTTACCTATAAATTACGCTATTTATTATTAATGAATCATGTTATTAACAATAAATATTGGAAATTCTAGTATTCGTTTTGGACTATTCAATAATAATTATAATTTAAAATGTAATTACTCATGGATTATTAATAGTAATCCACATAGATCATTAGATGAATATATTTTATTATTTAGAAATATATATCAACAGTATGGTATTTTTTCAAAAAAAATACAAAATATTGTTATTGGATCTGTAGTCCCTTCTCTTACAAGTATTGTAGAAGAATCTTTATATGAAATACATAAAATAAAACCTATGATAGTAGATAGATATTCATATTCTCCTATAAAACACCATTCTCATCAATTAGGAACAGATTTGTATTCCAATGCAATAGCTGCATATACATTGTACAAGAATAAAAATACGATTTTAGTAGTCGATTTTGGAACAGCATTAAGCTTTACTTGCATCGATAAATATGGTAAACTTAAAGGGATTATTATTACTCCTGGAGTAAATAGTTCTTTAACCTCTTTGATTGGAAATACGGCACAGTTATCACAAATTGAATTAAAAAAACCTTCCAGTATATTAGGACAATATACAGAAACATGTATTCAAAGTGGTATGATATATGGATATCTAAGTATGGTAGAAGGATTAATAAATAGGGTAAATCAAGAATTAAAAACAAATTGTTTTGTAATTGCAACTGGAGGCCTTTCCCATATATATACTCCTTTAACAAATAAAATTCATTTAAAAGATAAACTACATACAATCAAAGGATTAAAAATCCTATTTCATTGTAATCATTAAAAAAAATTATATTTCAATAGATTTTTTTATCTTTTTTGATAAAAATTGAAATTTTGTTTTGGATAAGATTATTCTTTCTTTAGAAAAATTTCCATCATTTTCTTGATCCATAGGAATAAGATGAATATGTACATGAGGAATTTCAAATCCCATTACAAATATTCCTATACGATTGCAAGGAACTGTTTTTTTTATACCTATAGCGACTTTTCTTGTAAAAGACATAATAGAGATAAATTGTTTTTCAGTAAGAGAAAAAATTTTATCTCTATTGCTTTTTTTTGGTATTACCAAAGTATGTCCTATTTTTACTGGATGAATATCCAAAAAAGCTAAATGATCAGAATTTTCTGCTACTTTATAAGCAAAAATTTCATTTTTGATTATTTTTTGAAATATATTTTTATTCACTAAACGCTATTTCTAAAATTTCATAATCAAGTATCATTTTATTAGGTAATTTAATATGAGCAATTTGACCTACTTGTTTTCCTAATAATCCTGTAGATATAGGAGTATTTATAGATATTTTACCTGATTTCAAATCAGCCTCTCCTTCTGGAACTAAAGTATATATTTGTTCTCCTCCATGAGTTAAATTTTTTACTCTTACTGTAGAAAGAATAGAAACTCTCGTTCTATTTATTTGAGATTCGTCTATAATACGTGCATTAGATAATTTTTTTTTTAATTTAGCTATATTCATTTCTAAAAAACCCTGTGCTTCTTTAATTGCATCATATTCTGCATTTTCTGAAAGGTCTCCTTTATCTCTAGCTTCGGCTATTTGCATTGATATTTTTGGTCGTTCTATATTTTCTAATCTCTCTATTTCTTTTTGTAATTTTATTAATCCTTCCTTAGTTATATACTCAAATTTTTCCATAATTTTTCATTCTTATTTTTTTGTATTTTTTCATTTTAGTTTTACACAAGTTATACGATTTTGTGAACAATTTTTTTAATAAAAAAATACCTCATTTTTCATAAATCAGTTTTCTAATTATATCTATTAAAATCGCAAATTTTTGTATTTTTTTCCGTTTTTTCTATTTATATTTTTTATAGTAAAAGCTATGATGTGGTAGATTTGAATGCTTTAAAAAAAGCAATATTGTTTCTTAAATAAAGAAGAAAATTTTTTAATAAAAATATTTATTCTATTTCCATTCTTTCTATTTGTGCTCCTAGGATACGTAATCTTTGATCAATATTTTCATATCCTCTATCTATTTGATCTATATTCTTAATAATACTAGTTCCTTTAGCTGAAAGGGCGGCTATGAGAAGGGATATTCCAGCTCTTATATCTGGAGAGTTTAATATAGATCCACGAAGATAAGATTCATGATTTAATCCAATGACAGTAGCCCTATGAGGATCACATAATATAATTTGTGCACCCATTTCAATAAGTTTATCTACAAAAAACAACCTGCTTTCGAACATTTTTTGATGAATTAAAACACTTCCTTTCGCTTGAGTAGCCACTACAGTTAAAATGCTCAATAAATCTGGAGATAATCCTGGCCATGGAGAGTCTGATATAGTTAATATTGTATTGTTTAATAATTTTTTAATTTGATAATATTTTTGTACCGGAATATAAATATCATCTTTTTCTTTTTCTAATTGAATTCCCATTTTTCTAAAAATATTTGGAATAATTCCTAAATTATACCAACTGACATTTTTAATTCTTATTTCTGAACAAGTAATTGCAGCCAACCCTATCCAACTTCCTATTTCTACCATATCAGGTAGTATAGTATGTGTTCCTCCCCCCAATTCTTTTACTCCGGTTATATGAATTAAATTAGATCCTATACCTGTAATTTTAGATCCCATTTTATTTAACAATTTGCATAATTGTTGTATATATGGTTCACAAGCCGCATTATATATAATAGTTTTTCCTTTTGCTAAAGTAGCAGCCATTATTACATTAGCTGTTCCCGTAATAGAAGCTTCTTCCATTAAAATATATTTTCCTATTAATCTTTTATTATTTGTATGTAAATCAAAATATTGATAATCTCTATGGTAAGAAATAAAACTTCCTAATAATTTTAATCCTGTTAGATGAACATCTATACGACGTCTTCCTATTCTATCTCCTCCAGGTATAGGAATACAAACTTTTCCAAATCTAGTCAGTAAAGGACCTGCAATCAGTATAGAACCTCTAATGGATTTTCCATACTCACGGAATTTTTTCGTATTTAAATATTCTATATTAATATTTTTTGCTTGAAAAGTATAATCTCCAATCCCATTTTTTTTTATTATAACTCCTAAATATCCAAGTATTTTCATTAAACATTCCACATCCCCTATTTCTGGAATGTTTTTGATTCTTAATTTTTCTGTAGTTAACAATACAGCACATAATACTTGTAAAGTTTCATTCTTAGCACCTTGTGGTTTTATTTCTCCTTTTAAAGAAAAACCTCCTTTTATTTGAAATGTACCCATTTTCATTTTTTATTATGACCCTTTTTTTTTTTGATTTTAAAATATAAGAACATTGTAATAATGGATATCTATTCATTAAACAAATTTTTCCTTTTGAAAGTTCTTTTAAATCTTGAAAGATAAGATCATCATCAACGATATTTTTATTCCATCTTAAATAATTTTTTTTCATCGTATTAGCTATAGCATAAAATAAATTCTCTTTTTTTTGTTTATTCTTACATTGTACTGCTACATGTATCATATTTCTTATTATTTTTCCATAATATCTAAAATTAGTTAAATATTTAGGGTATTCAATTTTTTTGTAAAAACAAACTTTTTTTTTTTCTAGATTTGATTTAGGAAAAGGAGGGTCAATATCTAGTTTAAATTTAGACATTATCAATAATTGATTCCATAATTTATGTTGAAAATAAGGAATAGATTTATCAAATCTATAATTGATAGAATCAGTCATTAATTTTATAATTCCCCAAGCACATCTATTCCTTTTTTTTCTACTTTTTATTTGTATCGCATAATCTATCATTTTATGAATATTCCTTCCATATCCTGGAATAACCAATTTAAAACGATTAGTATTATATTCCATATTAATTTTATGTTTTTGATATGTAAAAAACTAGTAATCTAATTTAGGTAGCTTTAGTCTTTTTACTTTTTATATATTTGATATAAAGTACAAAAAAAATTTTTTTACCATGAATAATTATTAGAACAAAATAATATACCATGATTATTAGATAGATCAATCGTATATATTCTACTTATTATAATAATATCTACATAAAATTTAGATATCAACTTGTTTTAGTTAATTGAATTATTTTTTTATCTAATATTAATAATAAAAAACCATAGAATAAACAGTTAAATAATGACAATTATTAATATGTAATCTTTTATATTGAATAATCGTTTTTAAATGATGAAGATTGATCCAAGATGAAGATTGATCCAATAAGTATCTTTTTTTTCATTCATATAAAACGATAAATACTTTATTTAAAAGTTTTTTTTATCAGTTTTATTTAATCCAGCTATAATATCATCCATCCATTTTTTTAATAATTTTAATCTTATGCATAAAAAATTTCGTATGAAAAAATCATAGAAATGATAAAATATTGTAATAATTTTCAGTAAAACTAATCCTAATAATGACCATATAATTATCTATTAATATCTTATTTTATTACCACCACTCATATGAGGTCTTTGTTTTTTTTTAATCCGTTAAAAGTATTGATAAAATTACTGCAATAAAAATTATCAATTATAGTTTTCTATTTTTTCATGATCATATAGATGATTTTTATCTTGATAGAAAAAATAAAATATATAAAAGTTGAATAAACTTATCTATTAATTTATATAAAAATAAATCCATTGATTAATAAGTAGAATAAAATTTCTATCATACGATGGAAATAGAGAAAGTGAATAGGATCAAATACACAACAAATTCAAAGTAAACAATAATTTATTGAAAAATAATAACTAAAAAACAAATTATTTTCTATAGTAAAAAAATTTAATCTAATTTTTTTTGGTAATCTTCCAACAAAAAATAAACTATTTTTCATATGGATTTCTTTCATGAAGAAATAATAAATTTTTCTAGTTTTACTAGAATTCTTTTTATTCCATATTTTTCAAAATCAATAACCGCTATCTGATTTTTATTTTGTAAATCTACAATAACACCCGTCCCAAAATTTTTGTGAAATACTTTTTCTCCTTTTTTTAAATTTTTTTTCTTTTTTTCATCAAATTCATCATTGAAAATATTTACTTTTTTTTTATTACTAAATCTATGATTTATATCATTTTCCACATTAATGAATTCTCTATTAAGTTCATTCATGAAACGACTAGGAATGTTTTTTTTTTTTATCCCCCATAAAAATCTATACTTCGCATAAGTAAGGATAGCTATTTTTTGTGCTCTAGTCAAAGCTACATAGAATAAACGACGTTCTTCTTCTATTTTTAAATTATCTATACTTGATTTGGAAGGAAATAAATTTTCTTCTAATCCTGCAATGAATACAATAGAAAATTCTAATCCTTTGGATAGATGAATCGTCATTAATGAAACTTTATTTTTTTCATTATTATAGTCATGAAATGTTTCCAGATAAAAATGTCGTAAAAAGCCGGATAAACTTATATCTCCATTTTTTAATTTTTTTTGTTCATGAACATAATAACATATATTTTTAAGTATATCTTCAAAATCTTCATGGAAATAATCATATTTTTCCAATAAAAAAATGATAATTTCTTTTGAAAGAACATATGCATTTTTTTTTTCTAGATAAGATCTAATTTTTTCTATTGTTAAAATTATTTTTTTAAGTTTATCTTTCGTTTTTTCACTTATTTTCAACAAAAATTGATAATTTTCAATATTTTTTACAATTTCATAAACAGAATTTTTTTTACTTCTTGATAAGTTTAATATATTTTTTACAATTTTTTGATTTTCTTTTTTAAGAATACGTAATAAAGATTCTTCATCATTTGGATTGGTAATTATTCTAAAATAAGCAAATAAATCCCTGATTTCTTTTTTTTTTTCAAATGAAATAGACCCATATATTTTATATGGAATATTTTTTTCTTTTAAAGCATATTCTATAATGTATGATTGTATATTTACTCTATAAAGAATGGCAAAATTATTGAAACTCAATTTTTTTTTTTCTTTCATTGAAAGAATAGAATAAGCGATATACTGTGCTTCTTCTTTATCAGAAGAAGCCCCGTATATTTTTACTTTTTCTCCTTTTTCATTATTTGTCCATATTTTTTTTAATATTTGATTTTTATTAAAAGAAATAATGTTGTTAGAAGCTTGAACTATATAATTAGTGGAACGATAATTTTGTTCAAGACGAAAAATTTTAGCTTTATTATAATCGATATGAAAATTTAAAATATTAGAAATATTTGCTCCACGAAAAGCATAAATACTTTGCGCATCATCTCCTACCACAAAAATGTTTTTATACTTAGAAGCTAATGATTTAATAATAGTATATTGAGAAGAATTAGTATCTTGATATTCATCAATTAATATATATTTAAATTTTTCTTGATATTTTTTAAGAATGTGTGGAAAATGAAAAAATAAATAATTAGTTTGAAGTAGTATATCATCAAAATCTAACGCATTTGCCTGGAAACAACGTTTTATATAATATTTATATATCTTCGTGAAAGATTCTGATAATTGATTTTTTACATCATCATTATATAAGTTATTTTTGTATTCAGATATTCTATTTCTTACTTCTCTGGGAGTTAAGGAAATATTAAAATTGATTTCTTTTAATATTTTTTTTATTACATTTTCTGAATCTTTTTGATCATAAATAGTATAATTAGGTTTATAGCCCAACCAATGAGATTCTATTCTAAGAATATTAGAAAATATGGAATGAAAAGTTCCTAATGTTATTTGATCTAAATTTTTTTTATCCATTATATTAGAAATGCGATCCCTCATTTCTTTAGCAGATTTTTTGGTAAAAGTTAAAACTAATATGTTAGAAGGATTTATTCCTATATTTTTAATCATATAAACAATACGATGTATAATAACACGAGTTTTTCCTGATCCTGCTCCAGCAATAACAAGTATAGGCCCATTAATGGTTTCTATAATTTTACGTTGTTGATAGCTATTGATAGACATAAACTCATTTATTACTTTTTTTATTTAAATTCAAATATTTATAAAAAATGTCTTTTCTATTTTTAAAAAAATTAGGATTTTTTATAAAAAAATTTTTTACAACTGGAAAAACATCTCTTACAAGTTTATAATCTTTTATCAGATTTACCATACGAAAATAACTTTTTCCACTTTGTTTAGTTCCTATTAAATCTCCACTTCCACGAAGTTTAAGATCTTCCTTTGCTATTCTTAATCCTTCATTAGTTTCACTCATTTTTTTTATTCTTTGATAACCTTCTGTATTCATTTTTTTATTATTAGTAGTAATAAGAATACAATAACTTTGATAGATTCCTCTTCCTACTCTTCCTCTTAATTGGTGTAATTGAGATAATCCAAAACAATCTGCATTTTCTATTAAAATTACTGTAGCGTTAGGAACGTCCACTCCTACTTCTATAACCGTAGTAGTTATTAAAATTTGAGTTTTTCCACATATAAATTGATTCATTTGTAGATTTTTTTCTTTACAGTTCATTGCTCCATGTAAAATTCCAATTTTTAAGTCTTTAAATTTTTCTTTGATTTCTTTATATCCTTTCATCAAACTTATATTTCTATTTTTGTAAGAAGTATTTATAGTAGGATAAACAATATATATTTGTCTTCCTTTTAAAATTTGATTTTTTACTATATCAAAAGCTTGATCTCTATTTTTGTTCCAAAAATGAATAGTTTTTACAGGTTTTCTACCTAAGGGTGATTCTCTAATAATAGAAATATTTAAATCATGATAAATAATTTTTGCTAGGGTTCTAGGAATAGGAGTGGCCGTCATAATTAAAATATGAGGATATTTATTATTTTTTTTCCAAACTTTAGTTCTTTGTATAACTCCAAAACGCTGTTCTTCGTCTATAATTGCTAGACCTAGATTCTTAAATCTAACTTTATCTTGTATTAAAGTATGAGTTCCTATCACAATGGAAATTGTCCCCATAAATATTTCATGATAGAGATATTTTCGTTCAGAGTTAGAAGTAGAACTCGTTAATAAAGCAATTTTGATTCCAATTTCGGAAAACATTTTTTTTATAGAATAATAGTGTTGAATGGCTAAAACTTCAGTTGGAGCCATCAAACAGGATTGAAATCCATTATCTGATGCAATTAACATTGATAATATAGCTATTATCGTCTTTCCACATCCTACTTCTCCTTGCAATAATCTATTCATTTGAATCGGTTTTTTTAAATCATTCCATATTTCTTTAAAGACTTTTTTTTGTTCTTCTGTTAGAGTAAAAGGCAAATAATTTTTGTAAAAATTATGAAAATTTTTTCCTAATTTTGAAAATTGGTTGCTTTTTGCATTCTTTCTTTTTGAAAGAAGAAAAAGTTGTAATAAAAATAATTCTTCAAATTTCAAAGAATATTGAGCTTGTAATAAGTAATCCAAAGATTCTGGAAAATGTATTTGTATCAAAGATTTTTTTCTTGACATTAATTTTTTTTCAAGAAAATCTTCGAAAAAAAATTCTTTTATATCATTTTTTATTTCTTCAATTATATTTTTTAATAAGTTGATCATTAACAAATTATTAATTCCTTTTTTTTTCAAATTATTCGGTATAGAATAAATAGGATATATAGAAAAAATTTTTTTTGAAGATTGAAATTTTTTAATATTTGTATGTGTATGAATGATTGGATGGATGATTTGAATTTTTTGCCTAAAATATTTTACTTTTCCATAAACTATTATTAGAATGTTTTTTTTCACATTTTTAAAAAAATGAATTTTTTTAAACCATACTAATTCTATAAAACCCGTTTGATCCTCTAAACGGGCTACCAATATTTTCCTTTTTTTATTTTTTATCTCTTCAATATTCGTGATTTTACCTAATATTCGTACAAAATTATTATTGTTATTATTTGATAATTCTGATATATTTTTTAGTGTTAATAGATGAATGTACCCTTTTGGGTAAAAAAAAAGTAAATCTTCGTAAGTGTAAATATTTAGTTCAGTTTTGAATAAATTAGCTTTTTTTTGATTCAATTTTTTTAAATATTCTATAGGTTTTTGTAAAGGATCGAAGAACATACAAAATAAATTATGATCTGTTATATGTTTAAAAAATACTTAATTTTGTTGATTTTAAAGGACATTTAGCTCAGTTGGTTTAGAGCGCTACTTTGACAGAGTAGAGGTCGTCGGTTCAAATCCGATAGTGTCCACAAAAAAATTATTAGTTTATTTATTTTATGATTTTAATTACCACAATTAGAGAAGGAGAATCGATCGATAAAGCCTTAAAAAAATGTAAAAAAAAATTTGACAAAACTCGTATTCTAAAAGAATTTAGAGAAAAACAACAATATATAAAACCTTCTGAGGGAAGAAGAAATGAAATATTAAGAGCAAAATATAGAGAACGTATGAAATTGAAAAAAGAAGAATAAATTTTTATTTTTTGTATATATAATGAAAAATTATAAATTTATTTTTGGACTAATTGGAAAAGATATTCATTATTCTTTTTCAAGAGATTTTTTTTTGAAAAAATTTAAGAAGGAAACTATTATTGATACAGATTATCAAATTTTTGATATTCCAGACATAGAAAAGGTGTCCATTGTGTTTAAGAATCCATATTTAAAAGGGTGTAATGTCACCATTCCATATAAAATCAGTATTATTCCTTTTCTAACTAGAATGATTCCGGAAGCGGAATTGATAGGATCTATAAATGTTATAAAAATATGTAATGGACATAGAATAGGATATAATACGGATGCTATAGGTTTTGAATTATCTTTTAAAAAAAATCTTCATAAAATGTTTAAAAATGATTTAAGAGCATTAATTTTAGGAACTGGAGGAGTATCTAAAACTGTTTCTTTTGTTTTGAAAAAATTAGAAATATCTTATCAATATGTTTCCAGAAAAAAAAACAAAGATTTCTTTACTTATGAAGAAATAAATAAAGATATATTAGAACAATATAAAATTGTTATTAATTGCACTCCTTTAGGATCATTTCCTAATATTCATTACTATCCTCCTATTCCTTACCAATATGTATCTCCTGAACATTATTTTTATGATTTAATTTATAATCCCAACAAAACTATTTTTTTAGAAAAAGCAGAAAAGAGAGGAGCCATAATTAAAAATGGGTTAGAAATGTTATATCTACAAGCGGAAGAATCTTGGAAAATATGGAATTCATAAAAATAATTTATGCTTCATGAAATACCAAAAAATATTTATGAAGAGAGCTCTACAACTAGCAAAAAATGGATTAGGATTTACTTCTCCAAATCCTATGGTAGGATGTGTAATAGAAAGAAATGGTTTTGTTCTTTCAGAAGGGTGGCATTATAAAAAAGGGAAGGATCATGCTGAAGTAAATGCTATTAATAAAATAAAGAATCAAGAAGTCCTTCTTGATTCTACTTTGTACGTCACATTAGAACCATGTGTCCATTTTGGAAAAACCCCTCCTTGTGTTGACTTAATAATAAAAAAACATATTCCAAGAGTAGTAGTAGGAATACAGGATCCTTGTGATAAAATAAAAGGATTAGGTATTCAAAAATTAAGAGAATACGGAATAGAAGTTATAGAAGATGTTTTAAAAGATCAATGTCGAATTTTAAATAAACGTTTTTTTACTTTTTTCGAAAAAAATCGTCCTTATATTATTTTAAAATGGGCTCAAAGCAATGATGGATTTATTCATTTAAAGAATAAAAAAAACATTTGTATTAGCGGAATATATGCTAGACAATTAAACCATAAGTGGAGATCTGAAGAGGATAGTATTTTAGTAGGAAGAAAAACAGTGTTAAATGATAATCCTAGGTTAAATGTTAGAGAATGGGTTGGAAAAAATCCAATACGAATTTTTTTCGATAAAAAATTAAGTATTTCTTCTTCTTATTTTGTTTTAGACGGATCACAACGTACAATTGTATTTACAGAAAAAATGAAAGAAAATAAAAAAAATATAGAATATGTTCAAATATCTTTTGAAAACGAAATCGTAAACCAAATATTATTTTATTTATATAAAAAAAAAATATTGTCTATCATTGTAGAAGGAGGAAGAAAAACATTGGAAAGTTTTATTAAAAAAAATATTTGGGATGAATGTAGAATTTTTATTTGTAACAATAGAAATGGAACCTTTAAAAGAGGGCTTAGAGCCCCTCTAATAGAAGGAAAAATATTAAAAAAAATGAATCTTGATAAAGATAAACTGATTTTTTTATCTTCATATAATAATGACGAACTTCAATTTAAAAATTGAATTGTATCTATATCATCTGCATAATCTTCTAAATTAGGATATTGTGTTTTTCCAAAACATATTTCTTTTTCTAAAAAGTTTTTAGATACTATACATTGTATATGTTGATTATTTTTTTTTATTATTTTTTTTAACTTATTTAAATCGTTATAAAATTCATAATAAACTACAGATATTGGACTATGATAATTTTTTTCTTCTTTAAAGATCAGAAAGTTATTTTTTTTAACGGGAATATTATTCATAGAATAAATAGAAATAAAATATTTATAATTATCCATATATTTATAGTTATTTATTATATATTTAGATACAAATGATTTTTTTAAAATCAAATGAATATTATAATAGTAAGGAATAAATATCTTTCCTATATTTCTACATCCTCTCCCAGAATAAGTGATAATGTCTTTTACTAAACCAACTAACTCCTTTTCTTGTTCATTATTCTGTAATACAGCTATGGATGTTTTTCTTTTTCTAAGTAAGATAGGATATTTTCTAAAATAATATTCAAAATAACGAGTTGTATTATTGTTTCCACTGGCTATAACATAGTCAAATTTTTCAGAAAAAATATTGTTTGTAAATTTTATTTTATATTTTAACATAGGGTTTTCATGTATTATTACTTTACATAAAAAAGGGAGTAATAAATTATCCTCTTCAGATAGTTTAATTATAATATTATGTCCTGACAAAAGAACACATAAAAAATCATGAAATCCCACCATAGGAATATTTCCAGGCATAATTACAAGTACATTTTTGGATTGATTTTTTTTCTTTTTTAAAGAATATGTCTTTATCCAAGATTTTATTTTTTCTTTTTGAAGAATTTTTCCCCAATGGGAAATAGTTATTAATAAATCTTCTGTTCTAAACCAACTATTCGTAATAGTTACTCTTTGAAATATTTTCTTAAAAAAAGGAAAAAAGATTCTGATATCTTTAGAATCATATTGATCATTTGTATAAAATTTTTTAAATTCTCTTAAAAAAAAGCCTAGTTTATCAAAAGTTTTAATCATTAATTCAAAAATTATAAATTATAAAATATAATGTCCATAAAAATTACAGAAGAATGTATTAATTGTGGAGCTTGTGAAGAGGAATGTCCTAACCAAGCAATTTACGAAGGGGGTAAAAAATGGAATATGTCAGAAGGAACTTATTTAAAAAAAAATTTTTATTTTGATCAAAAACCGATTAAAGAAGATATATACTTTATTGTATCAGAAAAATGTACGGAATGTATTGGTTTTTATGATGAACCACAATGTATGATCGTATGTCCAGTTCATTGTTGTGTTACAGATCAAATGGAAACTAAAGAAAAACTTTTTGAAAAAAAAATTTTTTTACATGGAAATTAAAATCTATTTTAGATGAATCAAAAAGAAAATTATAATTGGAATTTATTTTTAAAAAAGGAATATGAAAAACCTTATTTAAAAAAATTATTGAAATCTATTAATATAGAATATAATAATTTTACCTGTTTTCCTAAAAAACAAAATATTTTATCTTCTTTAAAATATTGTTCTTTCCAAAAATTGAAAGTAGTAATTCTAGGACAAGATCCTTATTATAAGGATCATCAAGCTGATGGTCTTTGTTTTTCTGTTCCATTCGGAGTTCCTTTTCCTCCTTCATTAAAAAATATTTTTATAGAAGTGAACAATTGTTTTAAGAACAATTCATTTCATTCTAGTGGGTCTTTAATTCCTTGGGCAAAACAAGGAGTTTTATTACTTAATTCTATCTTAACAGTAAGAAAAGGGAATCCGGGTTCTCATAAAAAAATAGGATGGGAATTTTTTACAGATCAGATTATACAATCTATTTCCAATAAAAAAAAAAATATTGTTTTTCTTTTATGGGGAAAATATGCTAAAAAAAAAATATCTTTAATCAATCTTAATCAGGATCATTATGTATTAACAACATCTCATCCATCGACTTTTTCTGCTCATCTTGGTTTTTTTGGATCTAAACATTTCTTAAAAACCAATAATTTTTTGAGTAGTAAAGGAAAAAAAACAATTATATGGTAAAAAAAATTATATATGTATAGAACGATTTTCAAAACTTAGTAAAGCGGCTTCTTTAAATGATTCACTAAAAGTAGGATGTGGATGACTAATTCTATAGATATCTTCTGAAGATGATTGAAATTCCATAGCAACAGTAGCTTCCATTATCATATCTGCAGCATGTTCTCCAATCAGATGAACTCCTAGTATTTCATCTGTTTCTTTATGAGAAATGATTTTTAAAAAACCGTCAATACATCCACTTGCACGAGCTCTTCCTAAAACTTTCATAGGAAAAATACCGATGTTGTATTCTATTTTATTTCTTTTTATTTCTTTTTCTGTGAATCCAACACTAGCTACTTCAGGATAAGTATAAATTACTGATGGAATTAAATTATAATTTAATTTGTTTGGTTTTTGTCCAACTATATGTTCTACTGCATATAATCCTTCTTCTTCAGCTTTATGAGCAAGCATTTTTCCTCCTATGACGTCTCCAATTGCATATATATTATTTCTTACACTTTGTAAAGATTCATTCACTAGTATGAATCCTTTTTTATCTGTTTTTATTCCAACATTCTCTAATCCAAGATCTTTTGTATATGGAGTTCTTCCTATTGATAGGATACAATAATCTCCTAGTATATGAATTTTATTTCCGTTATGATTATGTTTTGCTACAACTAATATTTCTTTATGATTATTATTTTTTTTAATAATATTGGTTACAGATAAAGAAGTCTCTATTTTAATAGAATATTTTTCCAAAATTTTTTTCATTTCTATACTTAAAGAATCATCCATATTTGATATGATTCTATCCATAGTTTCTATGATAGTTACTTCACTTCCTAGTCTATTAAAAATAGAACCAAGTTCTAATCCAATAACACCCCCTCCAATTATTATTAATTTATTAGGAACTTCATTTAAATTAAGAGCTTCTGTAGAAGAAATAATTTTATTTTTTATATCAAAATTTAAAGAGGGGCCCCATGAAGGGTTAGATCCTGTAGATATTATGCAAAATTTAAATTGTATTTCTTGTTTTTCTTTTATTAACGAGGTTTCGTTCTTTATAAGAAGAATATTTTTTGTTTTAAATGAGCCTGTTCCTTGATATACATCAATTTTATTTTTTTTCATTAGAAATTTTATTCCATTATTTATATTTCTAACTATTTCATTTTTTCTATTCATCATTTTTTTGAGATCAAAAAATAGTTTTTCGAAAAAAATTCCATGTGAAGAATAATGATTTTTAGCTAAGAAAAAATATTTAGAAGAATCTAAAAGAGACTTAGAGGGGATACATCCAACATTTAAACATGTTCCTCCTAAATTTTTATATTTTTCTATGATTGCAGTACGTAATCCTAATTGACTTGCTCTAATTGCAGAAACATATCCACCAGGACCAGAACCGATAACCACAAGATCATATGAATTATTATTCATTAGTAGAAAATATTTTTCAATAAAGTTACATATTTAATACATATGCAAAAATAAGTGGAGCTACTATAGTAGCATCTGACTCTATAATAAATTTTGGAGTATTTTCGTCTAATTTACCCCAAGTAATTTTTTCATTTGGAATAGCTCCTGAGTAAGAACCATAACTAGTAGTAGAATCAGAAATCTGACAAAAATATGCCCAAAATGGAGTTGGATAAATTCCTACATCTTGTGAAAGCATTGGAACGACGCAAATAGGAAAATCTCCAGAAATTCCTCCTCCTATTTGGAAAAAACCTATTTTGTGTTGAACTGATTCTTTTTGATACCATTTGGCTAAATACATCATGTATTCAATCCCGTTTTTTATAATAATGGGGTCGAATAATTTTTTCATACAATATGAAGAAAATATATTACCTATAGTACTATCTTCCCATCCTGGAACCACTATAGGTAAATTTTTTTTTGCAGCAGCTAACACCCAACTATCTTTGGAATCTATATTGTAGTAAGGTTCTAAAATATTTTCCAATAATAATTGATAAATATATTCATGAGGAAAATAACGTTTTGATTCTTTTTTAGCTTTTACCCAAACTTTAAAAATATGTTTTTGTAATTGTTTAAAAGCTTGTTTTTCCGGAATGCAAGTATCTGTAACTCTGTTATATCCTTGTTTTAAAAATTTTTTTTCTTCATATGGGGTTAAATCTCTATAATTAGAAATTTTTATATAATGAGAATGTGCTATTAAGTTCAATATATCTTCTTCTAAATTAGCTCCTGTACAAGAAATAATATGAACTTTATCTTTTCGTATCATTTCAGCTAAAATCTTACCTAATTCTGCAGTACTCATAGCTCCTGCTAATGTAATCATCATTTTTCCATCATTTTGAATATGATACTTATATGCTTTCGATGCTTCTAATAAAGTTAAAGCATTAAAATGAAGAAAGTATTTTTCAACAAAAGAAGTAATGGAAGAGTCTTTCATAATTTTTATTTTTATCTAGCTATTTGTACAGCTCTAGTTTCTCTTATCACTGTTACTTTTATCTGACCTGGATAAGTCATTTCATTTTTGATTTTTTCTGAAATATCACAAGATAATTGAAAAGCTTTTTTATCATCTATTTTATCACTCTCTACCAGAACACGTAATTCTCTTCCTGCTTGTATAGCAAAAGCTTTGTTAACTCCATAAAAACTAATGGCTATATTTTCCAAGTTTTTTAATCTTTTTGAATAGGATTCAAAAGAATTTCTTCTAACACCTGGACGAGCTCCACTAATAGAATCTGCAATTTGAACTATAGGAGATATCAATACTTTCATTTCTATCTCATCATGATGTGATCCTATAGCATTACAAATTTCCATATTTTCTCCATATTTTTCTGCCCATTGCATCCCTAGAATGGCATGGGGTTGTTCAGATTCTCTTTCAGGAATTTTTCCAATATCATGTAGAAATCCTGCTCGTTTTGCGAGTTTAGCATTTAAACCTAATTCGGAAGCTAATATTCCTGATAAATGTGCAACTTCACGGGAATGTTGTAAAAGATTTTGACCATAAGAAGAACGATATTTCATTCTTCCTATCATTCGAATTAATTCCGTATGTATTCCGTGAATACCTAGGTCTATTATATTTTTTTTTCCTATTTCTACTATTTCTTCTTCAATTTGTTTCTCAGTTCTTTCCACGATTTCCTCAATTCTCGCTGGATGAATACGTCCATCTACTACTAGTTTATGAAGGGATAATCTAGCTATTTCTCTTCGTATAGGATTAAAACAAGATAAAAGTATAGCTTCTGGAGTATCGTCTACTATAATTTCTACTCCTGTAGCTTTTTCTAAAGCTCTTATATTTCTTCCTTCCCGTCCAATGATACGACCTTTTACATCATCTGATTCTATATTAAAAACAGATACAGCATTTTCAATAGTTTCTTCTGTTCCAATTCTTTGAATTGCTTGAATGACTATCTTTTTTGCTTCCATTTTTGCTGTTAATTGTGATTCTTCTATAATATTTTGTATATGGGATTGAGCTTTCACTTTAGCTTCTTCTTTAAAAATATCCATTAATTCATTTCTCGCTTCTTCTGAAGAATAATGAGATATTTTTTCAAGAAATTCTACCTGTTTTTTATGTATATTTTTAAATTCTTCTTGTTTTTTTTTAAGAATTTTATATTTTATTTCATAATCATGTATTTGTGTTTCTAAACGATTATTTTTTTTAAAATATATTTCTATTTCTTTAGATAATCTATTTTCTTTTTCTCTTGTTTTATTTTCTATATCTATTATCTTTCTTTCTCTAAAATGAACGTCTTTTTCATGTTTATATTTCAGTTCTATAAATTTTTCTTTTGCTTGAATCATTTTCTTTTTTTTTATAGATTCACCTTCTTTTTCTGCATTTTTGATGATTTTTGTTGCTTGAAAATTAGCCTTTTCTAATAGATGAATATATTTTTTTAAAATGGTTTTTTTTCCAAAAAAATAACATGATACAATTCCAATCACAACCCCCATCAGAATCGAAAATCCAACATCTATTTTCATAGTTATTATCTCAATTTAAATATAAAATAAAATAGAGATTTTCATAACATTTTTAAAAAAAATATGTACGAACTATAAAATTTTTTTTGTTAATAAAAAAGATTTTATATGATCTTGATAAAGATACAAAATTAAAAATGAGATTTTTTACAAATATTTATACTCAACATATTTTGAGTATAATATATTTATTTTTGTAATGTTAGTTAATAAAAATAATTCAAATTTTAAATGAAACGAGTATATCTAGATAATGCAGCAACAACTCCTATAAGAAATGAAGTGATCAGAATAATGACCAATATATTAAAATATTCATTTGGGAATCCTTCTTCAGTACAACACAGTTATGGAAGAGAAGCTCGTTCTATCATAGAAGAATCTAGAATTCGTATAGCAAAAAATATAAAGGCATCTCCCCATGAAATTATTTTTACTTCTGGAGGAACTGAAGCAAATAATCTTGTATTACAATCTTCTATATTAGATTTTGGAGTACAACATATTTTGACTTCTAAATTAGAACATCCTTCTGTTTTACAAACAGTATTAGGTTTATATAAGAAATATAAAGTATGTATTAATTTTATTCAAATTCAAAAAAAGGGAATTCTTGATTTAAATCATATGGAAGATCTTTTAAAAAAAAATTACTTAAAAAAAACACTTGTTAGTTTAATGTATGCTAATAATGAGATTGGAAACTTATTAGAATTAGATCAAGTTATTTTCTTATGTAAAAAATATAATGCTTATTTTCATTCAGATACTATTCAAGTTATCGGTAACTTTCCTATACATATGGATAAATTATCCTTAGATTTTGCTACTGCAAGTGCACATAAATTCTATGGACCGAAAGGGGTAGGATTCGTTTTTATAAGAAAACATTTTTTAAAGAAAATAAAATCTTTTATCAGTGGAGGATTACAAGAATATGGAATCCGTTCAGGAACGGAAAATACATATGGGATTGCTGGTCTTTCAGAAGCTTTACAATTATCCTGTTGCAATTATTATAAAAATATAGAAAAAATAAGGGATTTAAAATTATATTGTATTTCTGAATTAAAAAAAATTATTCCAGATATTATTTTTAATGGATTATCATCTGATATTGATAAAAGTATTCCTTCTATATTAAATATTTTATATCCAATAAAAAAAAAAGATCATTTATTCTATTTTCATTTAGATTTGATGGGGGTATCTGTTTCTAAAGGGAATTCATGTTATAGTAATATTCCACAAGTTTCTTCCGTTATTCAATCTATCACAGATGAATCTTTATTGAAAAAAAGGATGCCTATTCGAATTTCATTTGGAATTTTTAACGAAAAAAAAGATATAGATGTTTTAGTAACAGCTTTAGAAAAAATTAAAACAAAAAAAAATTTTTCCTAAAAATATCTTATTTTATTTAATATGGAATCATCAGTGAATCATAATAATTTATTTCAATCTTCTATTGGGAAAAAAGTGGTTATGGCCATTACAGGGATATTTCTTATGTTTTTTTTGTTATTGCATTTGAGTGTTAATCTTTTTCTTTTTTCAGGAGAAAAAACTTTTAATGAAGCTGTTTATTTCATGAGGAATAACTTATTTATTCGAGGGATGGAATATATACTTGCTATGGGTTTTATTACTCATATATTATTTGGAATTAAATTGCATTTAAAAAATAGAAGAATAAAAGGAGAAGTAGATTATGGAATGACCTCTTATTTAACTACTACGTTCAGTAGTCGTTCCATGATATATACAGGTATTTTAATTCTTTGTTTTTTGATTTTACATCTTATCAATTTCATGATCCCTATGAAATATTATCATTTAACTTCGGATTATCATATTGTGGTTTCTTTATTTAAGAATCCTTTATATACATTTATATATGTATTTTCTTTCTTTATTTTGGGAATTCATTTAAATCATGGATTTCAATCTTCCTTTCAATCTTTAGGATTATCCAATAGAAAAAGATTTGGATGGATAAAAAGATTAGGGTTTATTTACTTTTTGTTTATTTGTTCCGGTTTTTCTATTATCGCTATTTGGTTTTTTTTAAACTAATATTTTTCAATGGTTAAAAATTATTTAAAATTAAATTCTAAAATTCCATTAGGGGCACTGAATCAAAAATGGAAAAATCATAAATCTACTTTAAAATTAATATCTCCTAATAATAGAAAGGATATAGAAATTATTGTAGTTGGAACAGGACTATCAGGAGGTTCAGTTAGTGCTTCTTTATCTGAATTAGGATATCAGGTAAAAGCATTCTGTTATCAAGATTCTCCTAGAAGAGCACATTCTGTGGCGGCACAAGGTGGGATCAATGCTTCTAAAAATTATAAAGGAGATAATGACTCTATTTATCAACTTTTTTATGATACAATTAAAGGAGGAGATTATCGATCTAGAGAAGCGAATGTCTATCGATTGACTGAAATATCTTCCCATATTATTGATCAATGCGTTGCTCAAGGAGTTCCATTTGCCAGAGATTATGCCGGATATTTAGAAACTCGATCTTTTGGAGGAACAAAAGTATCTAGAACTTTTTATGCGAAAGGACAAACTGGACAACAACTATTATTAGGTTGTTATTCTGCTATGTCTAGACAAATAGGAAAAGGAAGAATAAAAATGTATAATCGTCATGAAATGCTTGATTTAGTAGTCGTAGAAGGTAGGGCTAGAGGAATAATTACTAGAAATCTTGTTTCTGGAGAAATAGAAAGACATGCGGCCCATGCTATAGTAATAGCATCAGGAGGTTATGGAAATGTATTTTTTTTATCTACGAATGCTATGGGATCTAATGCAAGTGCCATATGGAAAGTTCATAAAAAAGGTGGGTTTTTTGCTAATCCTTGTTACACACAAATTCATCCCACTTGTATTCCAATACATGGAAATTATCAATCTAAATTAACGTTAATGTCTGAATCATTGAGAAATGATGGACGTATATGGGTCCCAAAAAAAATTGAAGATGCTATTTCTATACGGAATTGTACTAAAAAACCTGAAGATATTAGTGAGGAAGAAAGAGATTATTATTTGGAAAGACGTTATCCTTCATTTGGGAATCTTGTCCCTAGAGATGTTGCTTCTAGAGCGGCTAAAGAACGTTGTGATAATGGATTGGGAGTGGAAAATAATGAAACTAAAGAAGGGGTTTTTTTAGATTTTCATGATGCTATAGACAGATACGGGGAAGAAAAAGCCAATGAACTTGGAATAAAAAATTATAATCATTTAGAAAAAAAAAGATTAGGAGAAAAAATGTTAGAATCTAAATATGGAAATTTATTTCATATGTATGAAAAAATAACGGATAAAAATCCCTATCATACTCCTATGAAAATTTATCCTGCAGTTCATTATACAATGGGAGGATTATGGGTTGATTATAATCTAATGTCTTCAATTCCTGGTTGTTTTGTAATAGGAGAAGCTAATTTTTCCGATCACGGAGCTAATAGATTAGGAGCATCTGCATTAATGCAAGGATTAGCTGATGGATATTTTATTTTACCATCTACCATAACAGATTACCTATCTATATTCATAGGTAAAACAAAAAAAATATCTATAAAACAGATAGAATTTGATAAATCTGAGAGAAATATAAAAGATTTTATTCATCAACTTATTAAAAAAAATAAAGGGAACAAAAGTGTTGATTTTTTTCACAAAAAATTAGGAAATATTATGTGGAAATATGTAGGAATGAATAGGAATCATATAGGATTATCTAAAGCTATAAAAAATATACAAGAACTTCGTAATGAATTTTGGAAAAATGTTTTTGTTCCTGGAAAAATTGAGGATAAATTAAATTATGAATTAGAAAAAGCTATACGTGTAGCAGATTTTTTAGAATTGGGAGAATTAATGGCTATGGATGCTTTAAGTAGAAAAGAATCTTGTGGAAGTCATTTTAGAGAAGAATATCAAACGAAAGAAGGAGAAGCTCTTAGAGATGATATTCATTATCAATATGTTTCTGTATGGGAATATAGAAAAAACAGACCTATTTTTGATGAAGTAATGCATAAAGAAAATTTAAATTATACTTTTGTGAAAGTAGAATCCCGTTCTTATAAATAAAATATAATTTTATGAATCAATTTTTGAATTTTAAGTTAAAAATATGGAGACAAAACAATAATCAAGAAAAAGGTTTTTTTAAAACTTATCAAGTATATAATATATCCCCTAATAGTTCATTTTTAGAAATGTTAGATTTGTTGAATGATCATATTATATGTAAAAAAAAAGAATCAGATACTTCCATATCATTTGATCATGATTGTCGTGAAGGAATTTGCGGAATGTGTTCTCTGTATATTAATGGGAGAGCTCATGGTCCAGAAAATTTAACCACAACTTGTCAATTGCACATGCGTCATTTTCGTAATGAACAAACTATATATATAGAGCCATGGAGAGCTAAACCTTTTCCCATTATTAAAGATCTTGTAGTGGATAGATCTTCTTTTGATAGAATTATGGTTTCAGGTGGATTTATTTCCGTTAATACATCTGGAAATACGATAGACGGTAATATAATTCCTATACCAAAAGATCAAGCAGATCAAGCTTTTGATGCAGCTACATGTATAGGTTGTGGAGCATGTGTCGCTGTATGTAAAAATAGATCCGCTATGTTATTTGTTTCAGCAAAAGTATCACAATTTGCTTTATTACCTCAAGGTAAAATAGAAAGAAAAAGAAGAGTAATCAATATGGTTAATAAAATGGACGAAGAAGGGTTTGGTAGTTGCTCTAATACTAAAGCATGTGAAATAGAGTGTCCAAAGGGGATATCTACAGAATATATTTCTTTCATGAATTATGAGTATATAGACTCACTTACTATTTGATGAATTTTTTTAATGTATTAAAAATGGAATATTTAGATTTTGAAAAACCGATACAAGAAATTCAAGATCAATATATAAACTGCGTTATGATTCAAGAAAAAAGTGGAGTGGATATGAAAGAAGTTTGTAATCAATTGAAATTAAAATTAGAAAAAACTATTCAAAAAGTACATCATAATTTAACTCCTTGGCAAAGAGTACAATTATCTAGACATCCTAATAGACCTTATACTTTAGATTATATAGAGTTTATTACAAAAAAAACTTTTATAGAGTTACATGGAGATAGGAATTTTGGAGATGATAAAGCTATTGTAGGTGGTTTTGGAAAAATAGAAGATCATACTTTTATGTTAATAGGGACACAAAAAGGAAAAAATACTAAAGATAGACAGTACAGGAGATTTGGAATGCCTAATCCAGAAGGATATAGAAAAGCTTTACGTCTTATGAAATTAGCAGAAAAGTTCCGTAAACCTATCGTAAGTTTCATTGATACTCCAGGAGCATTTCCTGGAATTGAAGCGGAAGAAAGAGGACAGGGGGAAGCTATAGGTAAAAATATTTATGAGATGATGTGTTTGAAAGTTCCTATTATTATTTTAATTATAGGAGAAGGAGCTAGTGGTGGAGCTTTAGGGATTGGAATAGGAGATATAGTTTCTATGATGGAAAATTCATGGTTTTCTGTTATTTCTCCAGAAAGCTGTTCAACAATACTTTGGGGTAATTGGGATCAAAAAGAAAAATCAGCAGAAGCATTAAAACTTACTGCAGGAGATATGCATAAGCTAAATCTTATAGATGATATTATTAAAGAACCATTAGGTGGAGCACATTTTTGTCCAAATAAAGCTTATAAAATTGTTAAAAAGAAAATTGTAAAGTATTATAAAGAATTATCTTCAATTGATATAGAATCTATGATTAGAAATAGAAAAAATAAGTATATTTCCATAGGTTTTTTTGATGAATAAATTTTTATTCATTTGCATATTTTTTTTAATTTTATTATGAATCAAATAGATAGTTCCAAACAAGGAAATAATTTTCATTATAAAAAAATAAAGATCCCCCCTCAGGCATTAGATTTGGAAGAAACTATCATAGGAGCTCTTATGATAGACAAAAAGGGTTTAGATGAAATTATGGATATACTTTTTCCTGAAGTTTTCTACAAAAAAGCACATCAAGCTATTTTTTTAGCTATACAAAGGTTATATCATAACTCTAAACCTGTTGATTTGTACACTGTATCCAATGAACTTAGAAAAATTGGAAAATTAGAATTCATAGGAGGAGAATTTTATTTGGTTGAATTAACACAAAAAGTGATTTCTTCCGCACATATAGAATATCATAGTCGTATAGTTCTACAAAAATTTATTTTGAGAAAATTAATTAGTATATCTTCTGATATTATTCAAAAATGTTATGAAGAAACTACAGATGTTTTTGATCTTTTGGATTCTGCAGAATCTAAACTATTTGAAGTAAACCAAAAATATTTAATTACAAAAAGATATGAAACTACTCAATCTCTGATAAAAAAGGCTATTGATAAAATAAAAAAAACGGAAAAAGAAGGGGTTAGTGGAATATCTTCTGGATTTCATAGAATGGACCAGATTACTTCTGGATGGCAAAACTCCGATTTAATTATACTAGCTTCTAGACCAGGTATGGGAAAAACAACTTTTATGTTATCCATGGTTAATAATATTGCGGTGAAACAAAAAATTCCGGTTATCATTTTTTCATTAGAAATGTCTTCTATTCAATTAATTACAAGGCTTATATCTTTGGAAACTGGTATTTCTTCAGATAAAATTAAAAGAGCTAATTTATCTAATTTAGATTGGGAATGTTTAATTCATAAAACTAATAATCTAAAAGAAACTCCTTTATTTATAGATGATACTCCTTCTTTATCTGTATTCAGTTTACGTACAAAGTGTCGTCGTTTAATATCCAAACATGGAATAAAATTAATATTGATAGATTATATGCAATTAATGGGAATACATGATCATGGTCCAAAATTTCAAAATAGAGAACAAGAAATATCAATTATTTCTAGAAGTTTGAAGTCTATAGCGAAGGAACTTGACATTCCTATAATAGCTTTATCTCAACTTTCTAGGGCAGTAGAGACTAGAGGAGGAAGTAAACGTCCTTTATTGTCTGATTTACGAGAATCTGGAGCTATTGAGCAAGATGCAGATATAGTTTTATTTATTTATAGGCCTGAATATTATGGATTCAATATTTGGGATTCTGATGAGGACAATAATTCTTGCATTGGTCAAGCAGAAATCATAATAGCTAAACATAGAAACGGAGGATTAGATAGATTTCGTTTAAAATTTATCAGTAATCAAGCTAAATTTGAAAACATGGAAGAAAAAGAACAGACTTTTTTAGATTGGGAAGAAGATTATAATGTTCTTGATAAAAAGAAAGAAAGTTTTTTTATGTCGTCTTCATCATATGAAGATTTTGGACAATCATTGCCTATACCGGATACTACTACTAATAACGGAAGTCATGGAATAGATTTTGATAAAGAAAATTATTTAGATGAAAATATTAAATAAATAAGGTATTGAATTTTGAATGGAATTTCTCTCAAAAAACAGGATGGAAAAATTACGGTAAAAATAAAATTTTTAGATCGATAGTTTTCATAACACAAACAACAATAGTTTTCAGTTTAATTATAACTATTTTAACTTTTTCTATAGGATTTGGATTCCAAAAGATGATAGAAGATAAACTATTCAATATTAGGGGACAAATTTTTGTAAAAAAGAAGAATTTCATAAAAAATGTTCCGTTAAATTTTTCTATGAAAAACAAAAATGCTTTTTCAAAGAAATTTTTTTATCTTAATTATATAAAAAAAATTTATGGTATTGCTGAAAATAATGTGATTATTAGAACAAATAATAAAATAGATAGATATATTTATAAAGGATTATATAAAGACTATAATCCTTTATTTTTTCAAAACTTTTTAGTAAAAGGAAATATTTTAAATATAAAAAAAAATTTTTCTTTTAATACAAACGTTATTTTATCCGAAAAAATTTCTTCTTCATTAGGATTAGATATTGGATCAAATGTGAAAATAGACTTCCTTTTTTTTAGAAATAAAGAAACACCTACTATTATTTCCAAAAAATTTAAAGTTTTTGGTTTATATGAAACTGGAATACCGGAATTTGATGATATTTATATTATTGGAAATATAAAATCCATTCAAGAAATTTATAAATGTACAGAAGATTTATCAGAAGGACTTGAAATATTTGTATATTCTTGTTTTGTCAAAGACAATATAAAAAAAAAATTTTAAAAAAAAAACCTAATGATTTTTTAGTAGAAACTATAGACGACGATAAAAATCATCGTAAAGATTGGATCAATTTGTTCCATATAAATATTATCGTTATTAGTTCGATTGTCTTTTTATCTGTAGTTATAAATATGATTGTATTTATTTTAATACTTCTTTTAGAAAAAATGAGAACTATAGGAATTTTAAAGACTTTAGGAGCAAAAAACCAAATCATATACAAAATATTTTTATTCTATATACTGAGAGTATTTATTCCTTCATTTATTATAGGAAATGGGATAGGAATTACTTTATTAAAAATGCAAACAAAATTTCATTTTTTATCATTAAATAAGATACAATATTTTATAAATTACGTACCAGTTTACTTTAATATCAATCATATTATCATGATCAATTTTTTTATTATTTCTATTTGTTTTTTTACCATATTTTTTCCCACTTTTTTTATTATAAACAAAATTCCACCTATAAAAGTTATAGAATTTGAATAATTTTGAAAATTTAATTTTGTATTTTTGTTTTCTAAAATTAAGAGAATTCTTTTGACACTTGTAAAATCTTCATCTGGAATAAGAGGGACATTAGGAGGAAAAATAGGAGAAGGTTTTTCTCCTATAGAGATAATTAAATTTTCTGCTGGATATGTTTATTGGATGAAAAAAAAATATAAAAAGAAAAAAAAATATCTAGTTATATTAGGGAGAGATGGGAGATTGACTTCTACTTTATTTCAACAATTTTTAACAATAACTTTTCAAACTCTTGGAGTCGATGTTATAAATATTGGGTTATCAACTACACCAACCGTTGGAATAGCTGTTTTAAATGAAAAAGCTGATGGAGGGGTAATGTTAACGGCTAGTCATAATCCAAAAAATTGGAATGGATTAAAAATGTTTAATTCATGTGGAGAATTTTTATCCGAAAAAGATTTTAAACAGTTGTTTGATATAGTAGAAAAAAAAAATTTTAGTTTTTCTTCTTATAAAAAATTAGGTAGTATTTTTTATGTAAAAAATTATATCAAGAAACATATAAAAAAAATTCTTTCTTTACCTATCATAGATAGGAAAATTATAAAAAATGCAAAATTTAAAATTTTGGTAGATGGAATTAATTCTACAGGAGGAATAGCTGTTCCTATTCTTTTAAAATATTTAGGAGTTCATGTAGTAAAAATGTATTGTGATCCTCATGGAGATTTTACTCACAATCCTGAACCTATAAAAAAAAATTTGAAAGAAATATGTAAACAAGTTCCTAAAGTAAAAGCAGATTTAGGTATATCGGTAGATCCTGATGTTGATCGTGTTGTTTTTATTTGTGAAAATGGAGATTTCTTTGGAGAAGAATATACTTTAATATCTATAGCAGATTTTGTTTTGGAAAATAAACATGGGCCTGTAGTTACTACATTATCTTCTTCTCACGCATTAAAAGATCTTTCTTTGAAAAAAGGGGTTCCTTATTATTCCACTTCTGTAGGAGAAGTCCATGTAGTTAAAAAAATGAAACAAGTTCATGCTGTCATTGGAGGAGAAGGAAATGGTGGAATCATTTATCCTGACTTACGTTATGGAAGAGATGCCTTAGTAGGAATTGCTTTGTTTTTAACTCAAGTAGCTAAACTTTATAGAATTTCATTATCTAACTTAAGAAAAAGATATTCTAATTATTTTATGTCAAAAAAAAAAGTTCGATTTTTTTCTTATGACCAAATTCAAACATTATTTAAAATAATCAAAGAAAAATACAAAGGAAAAAAAATGGATTTTAGTGATGGAATTAAAATTTATTTAAATGACGAATGGATCCATATTAGAAAATCTAATACTGAAAATATCATTAGAATACATACAGAAAGTAATTCTAAAATAAGAGCTGATTTTTTATCAAAAGAGATTATAAATGAGGTAAAAAAATTATAATTATGCTATATAATCTAGTTAAATATACAGAAGAAAAATGGATTAAAAAACTTCATTATCCATCATTTTGTTCTGGAGATACAATCACTGTTTTCTTTGAAATTAAAGAAGGAGAAAAAAAAAGAATACAATCTTTTAAAGGGGTAATTATTAAAAAACAAGGAAAAGGGTTGACTAAAACATTTACTATTCGTAAAATAAGTGGAGGAATAGGAATAGAACGTATATTTATTCTTAATCAACCAAGTATTAAAAAAATAGAAGTTAATAAAAAAGGGAAGGTTCGAAGAGCAAGAATTTATTACTTTAGATCCCTAAAAGGAAAAAAAGCAAGAGTAAAAAGTTGAAAAGATTCTTTTTCTGTAAAAGAAAAAGAGAGAGAATTCTCTCTCTTTTTTTTAATTATTTATTGTTTTTTTCGTTTTCTTCAGTAGTTCCTTTTTCTTTTTCAGATGTACTCCCATTATCCTCATTATTCTTTTTTGAGGATTCCTCACTAGAATTTTCAGGAGGAGTCGTTGTTGTATTATTATTGGATTCCGTTTGATTTTCATTGCTATTAGCAGATTTTTCCTCTTCGTTTGTAGTAGAAGGAGTTTCATTTTTATTCTTGTTGTTACAACTAATAGTAAACAAAAATATTGCTAATAGAATCGTAGTAACAGTAATTCTTAATTTTTTCATCATAATCAGTAGTATTTCAGTTATTACATATTCTGGACAAATTTATATAAAAATTTGGAATGAAAAAATATATCATTACTAGTAAATGTAAAAATCATTATAATGAAATTTTATTTTTTCTCTTTATTTAGTTTGAAAATAAGAATGTTAAAATTAACATATATTTTTCATTAAAATTAAACTTAAACAAAATTATATATTAATAAGTAAAAATTATGTTTGTAAATAAAAAGATTTTAAAAGAGGCTTTAACTTTTGATGATGTATTACTTATTCCCTCTTATTCTTCAATTCTTCCATCAGAAGTCTCTCTTAAAACTTATTTAACATCTGATATTGTTCTTAATATTCCTATATTAAGTGCAGCTATGGATACGGTAACTGAATCTTCTTTAGCAATATCTATAGCTAGAGAAGGTGGGATGGGAATTATCCATAAAAATATGAACATAAAAAATCAAACCGAAGAAGTTTATCGAGTAAAAAGAAGTGAAAGTGGAATGATTGATGATCCTATTACTCTTTCTAAAAATTCTACCTTAAGAGAGGCTCAATATCTTATGAAAAAATATAAAATTTCAGGTCTTCCTGTAATAGATGAAAATTATCTATTGTTAGGAATTATTACTAAAAGAGATATAAAATATCGTACTGGTTTAGATTCATTAGTGGAAGAATCGATGACAAAAGAAAATTTAATTACTTCTAAAAAAGATATAACTTTGGAAGAAGCAAAAAATATTTTATTAAAAGAAAGAATAGAAAAATTACCTATTGTAAATGATTCCAATCAATTAATAGGATTGATTACGATTAGAGACATTGATAATTTAATAGAATATCCTAATGCATGCAAAGATTATAGAGGACGTCTTCGTGTGGGAGCTGCAATAGGAATAGATAAAAAAACATTAGAAAGAGTTGACTCATTAGTAAAAGTAGGAGTAGATGTTTTATCAATAGATTCTGCGCATGGTCATTCTTCTAGAGTATTACAAATGATAAGGTCAATCCGATCTTCTTTTCCAAAAATACCATTATTGGCTGGAAATGTAGTAACAATGGAAGGAGCTAAAGATTTAATAGAGGCAGGTTCTACCGTTTTAAAAGTAGGAATTGGGTCTGGTTCAATTTGTACAACGAGAGTTATAGCTGGAGTAGGAATGCCTCAAATAACAGCGATTAATGATGTATATGAATATGCTAAAAAGAAAAATGTAAATGTAATTTCTGATGGTGGAATTAGATATTCAGGAGATATAGTTAAGGCTATTGCTGCTGGAGCTAGTACTGTTATGATTGGTAGTTTGTTTGCAGGAACGGATGAATCCCCTGGAGAAGAAGTTATTTTTCAAGGAAGAAAATTTAAAACTTATGTAGGAATGGGATCTTTAATTGCTATGAAAAGAGGAAGTAAAGATCGATATTTTCAATTTAATGAAAAGTCTGTTCCAGAAGGAATAGAAGCGATGGTTCCTTATAAAGGAAAAATAAAAGATGTTATTTATCAAATTTGTGGAGGATTACGTTCTGGGATGGGATATTGTGGAGTTTCTTCTATTCCAGAACTAATAAAAAAAGGAAGATTTGTAAGAATAACTAATTCTGGATTGAAAGAAAATCATCCACATAGTGTAAGAATTACAAAAGAAACTCCTAATTATTTTCAAAATACGAGTACCCGGAACGGGATTTGAACCCGTACGATCGTAATGATCACAGGATTTTAAGTCCTGTGTGTCTGCCAATTCCACCATCCGGGCAAATAAAAGAGCGAGAAACGGGAATTGAACCCGTGGCCTCAACCTTGGCAAGGTTGTGCTCTATACCAACTGAGCTATTCTCGCGGATTGAACGATTAATTTATAGCTATCAATTAGAATATTATAATATAGCAAATTAATAAATTATTTGTATAAAAATTTTATGGTTTTTTTTTACTTAGTGTTTTTAATATTTCTTTTGCTCTAGAAATAACTTTTGTAGGCATTCCAGATATTTTTGCTACATGAATTCCAAAACTATGTTTGCTACCTCCTGTTATTAACTTATGCATAAAAATAATATTATCATTAATTTTTTTTACGGAAATATTATAATTTTTTATTCTTTTAAAAAGTAGAGTCATTTCATTTAATTCGTGATAATGAGTAGCAAATAAAGTGAGAGGACGGAATTTACTTTTGTATAAAAATTCAACAATAGATTTTGCTAAGGAAATCCCATCATAGGTGCTTGTTCCTCTTCCTATTTCATCTAAAATAAGAAAACTTCTTTTAGAAAGATTGTTTAGAATGTTTGCTGTTTCGTTCATTTCTACCATGAAAGTGGATTCTCCTAAAGAAATATTATCAGAAGCACCAACTCTACTAAATATTTTATCTATTAATCCTATTTCTGCATATTTAGCAGGAACAAAACTTCCGATATGAGCCATTAGGATAATAATAGCAGTTTGTCTTAAAATAGCGGATTTTCCGGACATGTTTGGTCCTGTAATGATAAGTATTTGTTGATTGTATTTATTGATAATAATATTATTAGGAATATAAGCAGTTTTAGATATAAATTGTCTTTCAATAACTGGATGTCTTCCTTTTATGATATTGATTTTTAAAGATTGGTTGATTTTTGGTTTGACATAATTATTTTCTAATGCTAAATTAGAAAAGGTGTATAAGACATCTAATTCTGCAATTTTTTTAGCATTTTTCTGTAATGGTTTTATTTTTTCTAGTATTTTATGAATTAAATGATTCAATATTTTTTTTTCTAAAAAAAACATTTTTTGTTCTGCTTTTAAAATTTTTAGCTCATAGTTTTTTAATTCTTCAGTAACATATCTGGATACATTTGTTAATGTTTGTTTTCGTATCCAAACAGATGGGATATTATGTTTTTTTGAATTTTTTACTTCAAAAAAGTATCCGAAAATATTATTATATCCAATTTTTAAATTGGTTATACCTGTATTTAATTGTTCTTTTATACAAAGTTTTTTCAAATATTCTTTTTGAGAAAAATACAGTATTCGTATTTCATCTAATTCTTTAGAAATTCCTATTTTTATGACATTTCCTTTTCCTTTTTCTATTTGATGAGGAGGATCCTCTTCTATGGTATTCATTATTATATTAGATACAAGACTGCAATCTTGAAAAGATTTTCCAAAATCTATAAGTATTTTAGATTTTTGAGATAAAAAATTTTTTTGTATTTCTACAATAGAAATTAAGGATTTGTGCAAAATATATATTTCTCGTGGAGATATTTTTCTGGTAGTCATTTTAGAAATGATTCTCTCTATATCATGAATATTTTTTAGTTTCTTTTTTATAAAAAGACGAATGGGTTTATTAGCATATAATTCTTGTACTATATTATGACGTTTTTCTATGTGAAATAAATTTATCAATGGAAATAGAATCCAATTTTTTAATAATCTACCCCCCATAGGGGTAGTGGTTTGATCTATAACTTTAATCAAGGATACTCCTTCTTTATTTAAAGAATGAAAAATTTCTAGGTTTTGAAAAGTAAAATCATCTATCCACATGTGTTCTTCTTTTTTTATTCTTCGTATAGTAGAAATATGTTGAATATTAAAATGTTGTGTACTATGCAAGTAGGATAGTATAACTCCAGATGAAATAATGCCTAATTTTAGGTTTTCAATTCCAAATCCTTTTAAAGAATTTGTTTTAAAATGGGATATGAGTTTTTCATATGCAAAAGCATAATCAAACATCCAATCTTCCATTAAATATGTATAATATTTATCTTTTAAAAGTTGAAAAAAAAAATTTTTTTCTTTTCTTTGAAAAATGATTTCGCTAGGATTAAAAAGTTTTAAGTATTGTAATACATTACTTTTTTTATCTTCGGTTATCAAAAATTCTCCAGTAGAAATATCTAAAAAGCTTAGTCCTAAGTTATTTTTTTCTACATGAATAGAAGCTAAAAAATTATTATGTTTAGTTTGTAAAATATTTTCATCTATAGTTATTCCTGGAGTTAATAATTCTATTACGCCTCTTTTTACGATATTTTTTCCTTTTTTGGGTTCTTCTAATTGATCACAAATAGCAATTCTAAAACCTGATTGTATTAATCTTGGTAAATAAGTATTTAATGAATGACAAGGAAATCCAGCTAAATGAATATTAGATCGTTTAGTTAAAACAATATTTAATGTTTTAGAACATTTTACGGCATCTTCTCCAAAAGTTTCGTAAAAATCTCCAACTTGAAATAATAAAATGGTATCTAGGTATTTAGTTTTTATATTATTATATTGTTTAATTAATGGAGTATCTTCTTTTTTTTTACAAGAAGAATTATTATCATTTGTATTCATAATAGAATATTATTTTATAGAATATTTTTTAATAATAAAAACCTTATGTCAAAAATATTTAAAGAATATAAAAATCTAGATCTTAATAAGATAACTAAGGAAATATCTCGATATTGGAAAAAACATAATATTTTTCAAAATAATTTTAGTTTTTTTAATAAAAAAGATTCTTTTTCATATGTCTTATATGAAGGTCCACCTTCTTTAAATGGACGTCCTGGGATACATCATATGTTAGTAAGAACAATAAAAGATATTTTTTGTAGATATCATACTCTTAAAGGTAAAAAAGTGTTTAGAATAGCGGGTTGGGATGTACATGGACTTCCTATTGAACTAAATGTAGAAAAAAAAATGGGGATTACTAAAAATGATATAGGAAAAAAAGTAACTGTCGAAGAGTATAATAATTTTTGTAAAAGTTTTGTAAAAAAGTCATTAAAAGAATGGCTTTTATTTACAGATAAGATAGGTTATTGGATAGATTTGAATCACTCTTTCATTACTTGTAATACAAAGTATATAGAAAGCGTTTGGTGGTTAATCAAAAAATTATATTATAAAGATTTAATTTATAAAGGTTTTACCATACAGCCTTATTCTCCTGCAGCCGGAACAGGATTGAGTCATCACGAATTAAATATGCCAGGAACTTATAAGAAGGTAGAAGAAATATCTCCATTTTTAAAATTTAAAATTATAAATAGTTCTTTACCTAAAAAATTTAATAATGTATTAGGAGATATATATTTAATATCATGGACCACTACTCCTTGGACTTTACCTTCAAATACAGCATTAGCTGTAGGAAATGACATAGATTATGTTTTAGTAAAAACTTATAATACTTATACTTATTTGATAGAACATATCATTTTTGCTGAAAAATTAATTCATAAAATATTATTATCTAGCGTATTTTATTCTGTATCAAATGATATTGAATTACATTTTAATATATCTGATATGGAAAATCATCATATTCCTTATTTGATCATAAATAAGTTTAAAGGAAAAGATTTACTATTTAGTAAATATGAACAATTATTACCTTGGTTTAAACCTTATAAAAACGAAAAAAATGCATTTCAAATAGTAACAGGAGATTTCGTAAATGTAGAAGAAGGAACTGGAATTGTTCATATTGCTCCTACATTTGGAATGGAAGATTTTATGATAGCCAAAAAATATAATATTCCTTTAATGTTAGTTTTAGATGATAGTAATCATATTATTCCTTTAGTAGATTTGCAAGGAAAATTTTTAAATAGTTTTCCTCATGGATTTGGAGGTAAATATGTTAAAAATCATTTTAATACAAAAAATGAAAATTCTTTTTCAGTAGATCAAGAAATTGTTTTTTTTTTAGAAAAAGAAAGAAAAATATTTAGGGTAGAAAAACATACCCATTTTTATCCACATTGTTGGAGAACAGAAAAACCAATTCTTTATTATCCTTTAAATTCATGGTTTATAAAAACTACAGAATTGAAAGATAAAATGATCCTTTTGAATAAGAAAATAAAATGGTATCCTGATTTTATAGGTAAAAAACGTTTTGATTCTTGGTTGAAGAATGCAAAAGATTGGAATTTATCACGTACTAGATACTGGGGAACTCCTATTCCCATTTGGAGAACAGAAAAAGGAGATGAAGAAATAGTTATTGGATCAATTAAGGAATTGTTTATAGAAATTGAAAATTCTATTAAATATGGATTTATGTCTCATAATATATTCAAAGATTTTGTTTTAGATGATATGAGCGATGATAATTATAATAAAATAGATTTACATAAAGATGTTTTAGATAAAGTTATATTAGTTTCATCTAACGGTGATCCAATGAAACGAGAAGAAGATTTAATAGATGTTTGGTTTGATTCTGGGGCGATGCCATATGCTCAATTTCATTATCCATTTGAAAATAAAGAATTTATAGATAATAATTTGTTGTTCCCTGCTGATTTTGTTTCGGAAGGAATTGATCAAATAAGAGGGTGGTTTTTTACCTTACATTCTATTAGTAGTATGGTATTTGATTCTATAGCATATAAAAATGTTATATCAACAGGGTTGGTTTTGGATAAAAATGGATATAAAATGTCTAAAAGTAAAGGGAATACTGTAAATCCTTTTGATTTAATCAATATTTATGGACCTGATGCTATTCGTTGGTATATTATATTTAATTCTGAACCTTGGGATAATTTAAAATTCAATGTGGAAGGTATTTCTTCTATGATTAAAAAATTTTTTGGGACACTATACAATATTTATTCTTTTTTTGTACTGTATGCTAATATTGATGGATTTTCTTATGAAGAAGAAGAATGTTCCAATTATACAGAATTAGATTTTTGGATTATTTCCGAGTTAAATACTCTAATCAAAAAAACAGATTTTTATTATGCTAATTATAATCCAACTAGAGCTGCACGTTTAATTTATTCTTTTGTATTAGATAAATTGAGTAATTGGTATATAAGATTATGTCGTAGGAGATTTTGGAAAGAAAAATATACATTGGACAAAATATCTGCATATC
Organism: Blattabacterium cuenoti; assembly: GCF_014251655.1. Classification (NCBI taxonomy): domain Bacteria; kingdom Pseudomonadati; phylum Bacteroidota; class Flavobacteriia; order Flavobacteriales; family Blattabacteriaceae; genus Blattabacterium; species Blattabacterium cuenoti. The sequence continues at coordinate 469,284 of NZ_CP059225.1, read as the reverse complement.
AAATATTATATAAATGTTTAATTATTGTTACTAAATTAATATCTCCTATTACTCCATTTTTTTCAGAAAAATTGTATTTAGATTTAAATTCTGTTACTAGAAAAGAAAACTTTAATAGTGTTCATTTAACTAAATTTCCTCATTATGATTTTGGATTAATTAACAAGGAATTAGAAAATAGAATGTATTTGGTTCAAAAAATTGTTGCTATGGTATTTTCTATTCGAAAAAAAAATAGAATCAAAAATCGTCAACCTTTGCAAAAATTGCTTATTCTTATTTCCGATGAAACAATACGTTATCAATTAAGAAAATCATTAAAAATTATTATAACTGAAGCTAATGTAAAGGAATTAGAATTTCCTTATTCTTATAAAAATTTAGAATCGGTTAAACATATTAAACCGAATTATCAATCTTTAGGTCCTAAATTTGGAAATAAAACGAAATGTATTTCCAATATTATAGAAAAATTTACTCAAGAAAAAATTAAAGAAATAGAAGAAAAAAAACAATGTACTGTTTTTTTTCAAGGAGAAAAAATTCTTTTATTCTTAAAAGATGTAAAAATTACGACAGAATACATTAAAAATTGGGATATTTTATATGATAATGAATTAACAATTGCATTAGATTTACATATTACAGATTCTTTATGGGAAGAAGGGTTTATTAGAGGTTTGATTAGATCTATACAAAAATTAAGAAAAATGCATAACTATAATGTAGTTGAAAAAATTTTTGTATATATTCATATTCCAAATCAAAAAATACAATCTCTTATACAAAGAAATAAAAAATTTATTTGTAAGGAAACTCTTTCTATAGATATATTTTTAGATTTAGAACAAAAAAAAGGAGAAAAAATCTGTTTTTCAGAAAAAATAATATTATATATCCAAATATGGAAGAAAAAAAAAGAAATCCAATAAGTAAGAAATAAAAAAAATTTCGTTGATTTTATACTGAAAAGATTAGAAAAATCATCTAATAATAAACAGAACATATGATATACTTTCTTTTCCTATTTTTTCAAGTTTTCTTACATTAAGAAAAAAAATTATGAAAACACAACAATATTTAATTTATCAAAAATTTATCAATAAATAAATATGAATTTATTATTCATAACCTTACAAAAGTAAAGATTATGGGTTTTTTTTATGTAACAAAAAGAATTGATATATATATAAAAACGTTTGATGTAGTTTTTTTGTTCCATCCAATTGGAAAAAATAATAAATATTAATTTTTTGAAAAGAATTTTTTTAATTGTTTTTTTTATTTTATTGATTGATCAAATTTTAAAAATTTACATAAAAACTCATTTTGAGTTAGGATCCGGAGTTTCTATTTTTCCTTTCTTTTGGATTTTTTTTGTGGAAAATCCTGGAATGATTTATGGAATTCATTTTGGAAATGGATACTGTGGAAAAATATTATTAAGTGTTTTTCGTTTTTTTTTAGTTTTTTTTATATTTTTTTTTCTTTATAAAAATGTAAAGAAAGGATCTTCTTATTATTTCACTATTCCTATCAGTTTAATTTTATCAGGAGCTATAGGGAATTTTTTAGATAGTGCTTTATATGGATTATTGTTTGATACAGGAACAGTTTATAATAATGAATATTGTAAATGGATTCCTTACAACGGAATATCTAAAATAAATTATTTTTTTTATAACTTTTTAAAGAATAAAAATTTGGTTAATTTAGGTGGATATGCCTCCTTTATGGGAGGATGCGTAGTGGATCTATTTTATTTTCCAATAATAGATACTTATATCCCTCATTGGATTCCTATTTTTGGAGGTCAACATTTTAAATTTTTTAAACCAGTTTTTAATTTATCTGATATAGTTATATTTGCTGGATTTAGTTTATTGCTTTTATTTAAAAATAAGATAAAAAATGTAAAAATTTTGTGATAATTTATTATTGAGAATTATAAAAATCTCTATAGATTTGTATCGATCTGATTTTCATTGTTACGAACAAATTTGATTTGCCGGTGTAGCTCAGTTGGTCAGAGCACGTGATTTGTAATCTCGGGGTCGTGGGTTCGAATCCCTCCGCCGGCTTTTTTAATTTTGGGAAGATACTCAAGTTTGGTTAACGAGGACAGACTGTAAATCTGTTGGCATGGCCTTCGCAGGTTCGAATCCTGCTCTTCCCATTGGTGATTATGATTTATTGTAAGCGGAAGTAGCTCAGTTGGTAGAGCATCAGCCTTCCAAGTTGAATGTCGCGGGTTCGAATCCCGTCTTCCGCTCTTATGTTGCCAATGTAGCTCAGTGGAAGAGCACTTCCTTGGTAAGGAAGAGGGCACGGGTTCAATTCCCGACATTGGCTTTCTTTTTGAACTTTTTATTTATAACAAGAATTTTACCATGGCAAAAAAAAAATTTAAACGAGATAAACCCCATTTAAATATAGGAACTACAGGTCATGTAGATCATGGAAAGACAACATTAACTGCTGCTATTACAAAAGTATTATCTGAAGTAGGATTAGCAGAAGAAAAGAGCTTTGATTCAATAGATAATGCCCCAGAAGAAAAAGCTAGAGGAATAACGATTAATACCTCTCATGTAGAATATGAAACACTAAAGCGTCATTATGCCCATGTAGATTGTCCTGGCCATGCTGATTATGTGAAAAATATGATAACGGGAGCAGCTCAAATGGATGGAGCAGTTCTAGTTGTAGCTGCTACAGATGGTCCGATGCCTCAGACTAGAGAACATATACTATTAGCACGTCAAGTAGGAGTTCCAAAAATTGTAGTATTTATGAATAAAGTAGATCAAGTAGATGATCCGGAATTATTGGAATTAGTAGAAATGGAAATTAGAGAATTGCTTTCTAAATATGAATATGATGGAGAAAATATTCCTATTATACAAGGATCTGCTTTAGGAGCTTTAAATGGAGAAAATAAATGGATTGAAAAAATAAAAGACCTTATGAAGGTTTTAGATGATTATATTCCTGAACCAATTAGGGAAATGGATAAATCATTTTTAATGCCTATAGAAGATGTTTTTACGATAACAGGAAGAGGAACAGTGGCTACAGGTCGTATTGAAAGTGGAATAGTTCATACAGGAGATTTAGTAGACATTATAGGAATGGGAGAAAAGAAATTATCTTCTACTGTTACAGGAGTAGAAATGTTTAGGAAAATATTGGATAAGGGGCAAGCAGGAGATAATGTAGGTATATTATTACGTGGGATTGAAAAACAAGATATTCGAAGAGGAATGGTTATTGGAAAACCGGGAACTATAAAATCTTATAAAAAATTTAAAGCGGAAGTATATATTCTAACAAAAGAAGAAGGAGGTAGACATACTCCTTTCCATAATAAATATCGTCCTCAATTTTATTTAAGAACAACAGATGTTACAGGAGAAATTCATCTTCCAAAAGGAATAGAAATGGTAATGCCTGGAGATAATGTTTCTATGGAAGTGGAGTTACATCAACCAGTTGCATTAAGTGATAATTTACGTTTTGCTATTCGTGAAGGAGGAAGGACAGTAGGAGCCGGACAAGTTCTTCGTATCTTAGATTAATTATTTATATAAATGGAATTGTTGAATATTTTTTTTAATACGGATGTAGCTCAGTCGGTAGAGCATCGGTCTCCAAAACCGAAGGTCGTAAGTTCGATTCTTACCGTCCGTGCATGTTTTTTTATATACACAATATGAAAAAAAATAATTTTTTTTTGGAAATTTATGAAGAATTTTTTCATTGTATGACATGGTCTAAGTGGGAGGATTTACAATTAACAACTATGATAGTATCTTTTTTTTCTATATTTCTATCCATATTTTTATATGGAGTAGATAGTATCATTATTTTTTTAATTAAGAAATTATTTTCTTTATAAAATTATTAATGATGGAGGATTTAGGAAGAAAATGGTATGTCATTAAAACTATTAGTGGACAAGAAAAAAAAGTTAAATTATATATTGAAAATGAGGTGAGAAATAATGGATTTCAAGAATATATAGGAAAAGTTTTGGTTCCTATTGAAAAAGTTATCCAAATGAGAAAAGGAAAAAAAATTCATAGAGAAAAAGTTCATTATCCCGGATATGTTATGGTAGAAGCCAATTTGGAAGGAGAAACTATTCATGCAATTAAAAATGTTCCCGGAGTTATTAATTTTTTAAGTGAAGGAAAAGGAAGTACTGCTATCCCTATTCCTATGAGAGAAGAAGAAGTTAATAAAATGTTAGGAAAAATAGATCAATTGTCTGAAAATTATTATGAAAATATAAGTATTCCTTTTATAGTTGGAGAAACAATTAAGGTGATAGATGGACCTTTTACTGGTTTTAATGGAACAATTGAAAAAATTCATGAAGAAAAAAGAAAGTTAGAATTATCAGTTCTTATTTTTGGTAGAAAAACTCCATTAGAATTAAATTTTACACAAATAGAAAAAATTTAGAATCATGGGTCATGAGAAAAAAAAAATAGTGATAAAAAGAATTAAAATACAAAAAATAAATGGAGGAAAAGCAAGTCCAGCTCCCCCTATAGGACCTATATTAGGTAGTTCAGGAGTTAATATTATGGAATTTTGTAATCAATATAATTCTTGCACTCAAGAAAAAAAAGGAGATTTATGTCCTGTTGTAATTACCGTATATGAAGACAAATCATTTTCTTTTTCCATCAAAAAACCACCGATATCTATTCAATTACTTAATCTATTACAAATAGATAAAGGGTCTAAATCCCCTAATCGTTTGAAAATAGGAAAAATAAGTTTAAATGAAATAAAGAAAATTGCAAAAGATAAAATGGAAGATTTAAACTGTTTTTCATTGGAATCTGCTATATCTATGATTTCTGGAACTGCTAAATCTATGGGTATAGAAGTAGATTGATTATTAAAATGTTCTATATTAGTCTATATGTTAAAAAAATTAACTAGAAATAGAAAAAGAATTATAGATAAAATTTCTAGAAAAAAATATTTTTTGTTAGATGAAGCTATAGTTCTTATGAAAGAAATAAATTTTGTTAAATTTGATGCATCTGTTGATATTACTGTTCGTCTTGGAATAGATATCCGTTTACCCAATCAAATGGTTAAAGGAACAGTTTTATTGCCACATGGTATAGGAAAAAATGTACGTATTTTAGCTCTGGTTCCTAGAGATAAAGAATTAGAAGTTAAAGAAGCTGGAGCGGATCATGTGGGGTTGGATTATATTGAAAAAATAAAATCTGGATGGGCTGATATTGATATTATTGTTGCAACTCCTTCCGTGATGAATAAGTTGAGTTCTATCGGAAAAATTTTAGGACCCAAAGGATTAATGCCTAATCCTAAAATGGATACTGTTTCTATGGATCCAGTAAAATCTATTAAAGAAATAAAATTTGGTAGAATATCTTTCAAAGCAGATCGTTATGGAATTGTTCATGCTTCAATAGGACGAATTTCCTTTTCAAAGGAACATTTGTTCGATAATATTAAGGAATTTATGGCAATAATTATTCGAAATAAACCTTCTAGTTCCAAAGGAGTTTATATAAAAAATATTTATTTATCTACTACAATGAGTCATAGTATTCCATTAGAGTTAAAAAGCTTTGTGAAAACATGAATAAGGATAAAAAGAAAAAAGAAAAAGAAGTATTAGAATTAATTTCTATAATATCTAATTATGAAACAATATATTTAATTGATATATCTAATTTAAGTTCTAATCAAATTTCTTTTTTAAGAAAAAGATTTCATGATCACGATATTAGAATGAAAGTAGTTAAAAATACTTTGTTGAAAAAGTCTTTAGAAAAAATAGAATCTAAAAAATTAGACTCTTTTTTTTCTATTTTAAAAGGAAATACAACATTGTTATTTTCAAATTTTGGAATAGGAAATATGGGGGCAAAAATTATAAAAAAATTTCATATTCAAGAACAAATAGAAATACCATATCTAAAAGTTGCTTATGTTCAGGAATCCTTTTATTTTGGAAATAAAGATTTGGAAAAAATAATAAATATTAAATCTAAAGAAGATCTTATTATTGATATTTTAAAAACGTTACGATCTCCAATACTAAAAATTGTATTATCTTTTTTAAAATCAACAGAAAATAGGATTTTTGGAATTTTAGAATCTTTATCTTCTATAAAAAAAAAATAAAAATGTTTCTATTCTAGACTTTTGAATTAAAAATAAAATAATAAAATGATAGAAAAGTTAGCAGAACAATTAGTGAATTTAACTGTCAAAGAAGTTAATGAATTATCTATTCTTTTGAAAAAAAAATATGGAATAGAACCATATAGTTTAGTTAAATCAGAGACTTCATCATCTAATGAAAATGGAAAAATTACTGAAAAAAAAGAAAAAAGTATTTTCAATATAATTTTAAAATCATCCGGTAATTCAAAATTATCTGTGGTAAAATTAGTAAAAGAAATAACAGGGAAAGGTCTTAAGGAATCTAAAGACTTGGTAGACCGTATTCCTAGTACTCTTAAAGAATCTATTTCTAAAAAAGAAGCAGAGGATGTAAAAAATAAATTCGAAGAAATAGGAGCTGAAATAGAATTAAAATGAATATGTTTTTTTAATAAAAAAAATCTTGCAAAGATCCATTAAATTAAAATTGGTGAATACAGAAAAAATATCAAAAAGAATCACTTTTTCTTCAGTGGCAAAACAAGTAGAATTTCCTGATTTTTTGGATATTCAAATTAAGTCATTTAAAGAATTTTTTCAATTAGATACAAATCCTATAAATAGAAAAAATGAAGGATTATTCAAAGCTTTTACAGAAAATTTTCCTATTTCTGATGCAAGAAATTCTTTTGTTTTAGAATTTAAAGGGTATTCCTTAGATTCTCCTAGATATTCTATAGAAGAATGTATTGAAAGGGGTTTAACTTATAGTGTTCCTTTAAAAGCTAAACTAAAACTTTATTGTACAGATCCTGAGCATGAAGACTTTGAAACGGTATATCAAGACGTTTATTTAGGTACATGTCCATATATGACTCCTTCTGGATCTTTTATTTTTAATGGATCAGAAAGAGTAATAGTATCTCAATTACATCGGTCTCCAGGTGTTTTTTTCGGTCAATCTCATCATGCTAATGGAACGAAACTTTATTCTGCCAGAATTATTCCGTTTAAAGGATCATGGATAGAATTTGCTACAGATATTAATAGTGTCATGTATGCCTATATCGATAGGAAAAAAAAATTACCTATGACAACTTTATTACGTGCTATAGGATATGAAAGAGATAAAGATATATTGGAAATTTTTGATTTAACTGAAGAAATAGAGATAGAAAATAATGGAAAAAATATTATTAATAGAACTTTAGCTGCCAGAGTTTTAAAGATTTGGAATGAAGAGTTTGTAAATGAAGAGACAGGAGAAGTGGTTTCTGTAGAAAAAAATGAAATTCTTATAGATAGAGATGTTCTTTTAAAACAAGAACATATTGATATTATGAATAATCATGAAATAAAGAGAGTTTTGTTACATAAGGAAGGAGGAAGAAAAAAAGATTATTCGATTATTTATAATACTTTATATAAAGATCCAACAAATTCAGAAAAAGAAGCGGTAGAATACATTTATAGACAACTTAGAAATACTGATCCTCCAGATGAAGAAATAGCTAGAGGAGTTATAGATAAACTTTTTTTTTCCGATAATAGATATAGTTTAGGACCTGTAGGTAGATATCGTTTGAATAAACGTCTTGGTTTAAAAATAGATCCTAATTATTTAGTTTTAACTAAACAAGATATTATTGCTATAATAGAACATTTAAATGCTTTATTTAATTCTAAAAGAGAAGTTGATGATATAGATCATTTATCTAATAGAAGAGTACGAACTGTAGGGGAACAACTTTATACCCAATTTAGTATTGGGTTAGCTAGAATGGCTAGAACCATAAGAGAAAGAATGAATGTTCGTGATAATGAGGTTTTTATGCCTGTAGATCTAATCAATGCTAAAACGTTATCATCTGTAATAAATACTTTTTTTGGTACAAATCAGTTATCTCAATTTATGGATCAAACAAATCCTTTATCTGAAATCACTCATAAAAGAAGATTATCTGCTTTAGGTCCAGGTGGTTTATCTAGAGAGAGAGCAGGATTTGAAGTTAGAGATGTTAATTATTCTCATTATGGTAGATTATGTCCAATAGAAACTCCAGAAGGCCCTAATATAGGATTAATTTCTTCTCTTTCTGTATTTGCAAAAATAAACAATATGGGTTTTGTAGAAACTCCTTATCGTATTGTGCATCATAAAAAAGTAAATTTAAAGTCTAAAGTTACATATTTAAGTGCAGAAGAAGAGGAAGGAAAAATAATAGCACAAGCTAATGCTATTGATAAAAATGGTAATTTTTTATCAGATAGAATTATAGCTCGTGAAGATGGAGATTTTCCTATTGTTAATCCTGATCAGATAGATTATATAGATGTAGCTCCCAATCAAATAGCTTCTATATCGGCTTCTTTAATTCCTTTTTTAGAACATGATGATGCTAATAGAGCCCTTATGGGGTCTAATATGATGCGTCAAGCCGTTCCATTATTAAAACCTGAATCCCCTATCGTAGGAACTGGGTTAGAAAGACAAGTAGCAATAGATTCTCGTATTTTAATTAATGCAGAAAAAAATGGAGTAGTGGATTTTATTGATGCCAGAAAAATAATTATTCGTTATGATCAAACGAATAGAGATCAATTGGTCAATTTTAATTCTAATATACAAGTTTATGACTTAATTAAATTTAGAAAAACGAATCAAAATACATGTATTACTTTAAAACCTATTGTTAAAAAAGGAATGAAAGTTGTGAAAGGACAGATTTTGTGCGAAGGATATGCAACAGAAAAAGGAGAACTAGCTTTAGGAAGAAATTTAAAAGCAGCTTTTATTCCGTGTAATGGATATAATTTTGAAGATGCTGTTTTGATTTCTGAAAAAGTGGTAAGTGAAGATTGGTTTACTTCTATACATATAGATGAATATTCTTTGGAGGTTCGTGATACAAAATTAGGAATGGAAGAATTAACTAATGATATACCTAATGTAAGTGAGGAAGCGACTAAAGATTTAGATGAAAATGGGATTATAAGAGTAGGAGCTGAAGTAAAACCGGGAGATATTCTTATTGGAAAAATAACTCCAAAAGGAGAATCAGATCCTACCCCGGAAGAAAAATTATTAAGAGCTATTTTTGGAGATAAAGCAGGAAATGTTAAAGATGCTTCTTTGAGAGCTGAACCTTCTTTATTTGGAATAGTTATAGATACAAAACTTTTTACAAGAAGTATAAAAGATAAAACATCTAGAGCTAAGGATAAAATACAAATAGAATATTTAGAAAAAGAATATGAAAAAAAATTCTCTCATCTTAAAAATCTTTTATTAAAAAAGTTATTGTCTATCTTAAATGGTAAAAAATGTCATAGATCTGTTTTTAATGAAAAGAAAGAGAAAGTAATAGAGATAGGAATGAAATTTACTGAAAAAACACTTGAGAACATTTCCGAACATGTGGATGTATATTCTGATGCTTGGGTAGATGATATTGAAATTAATAATTCTGTATTAGAAATTTTTCATAATTATAAAATAGCAGTAAATGATTTAACTAGTTCTTTAAAACACAAAAAATTTACTATTACAGTGGGAGATGAATTACCTTCTGGAATTGTGAAAATGGCAAAAGTATACATTGCAAAAAAAAGAAAATTAAAAGTAGGAGACAAGATGGCAGGAAGACATGGTAACAAAGGGGTAGTAGCTCGTATTCTTAGAGTAGAAGATATGCCTTTTTTAGAAGATGGAAGTCCTGTCGATATTGTTTTAAACCCATTAGGGGTGCCTTCCAGAATGAATATAGGACAAATCTATGAGACGGTATTAGGTTGGGCTGGAAAAAAATTAGATGTAAAATTTTCTACTCCTATATTTGATGGAGCAACTATCGAACAGATTTGTGATCATACAGAAAAAGCAGGAATCCCTCGTTTTGGAACAACCTATTTATTTGATGGAGGAACTGGAGAAAGATTTGATCAACCAGCTACAGTTGGGGTGATATATATGTTAAAATTGGGACATATGGTAGATGATAAAATGCATGCTCGTTCAATAGGTCCTTATTCTTTAATTACACAGCAACCATTAGGTGGAAAAGCACAATTCGGAGGACAACGTTTTGGAGAAATGGAAGTTTGGGCCTTAGAAGCTTTTGGAGCATCCAATCTTTTACGTGAGATATTAACCGTGAAATCTGATGATGTAGTAGGAAGAGCAAAAACTTATGAATCTATAGTAAAAGGAGAACCAATGCCTGAACCTAATAATCCAGAATCTTTTAATGTTCTTTGTTATGAATTAAAAGGGTTAGGATTAGATATTCGTTTAGAAAAATGAAGGATAAAATTATAGTTCATTACATAATGAATAATATTATAATATTTATCAAAAAAAACAATGAAAATGAATAGAAAAAAAAATAATAAATTTAGAAAAATAACTATTCGATTAGCATCTCCTGAAGCTATATTAAAAGAATCTCATGGAGAAGTATTGAAACCAGAAACAATAAATTATAGGACTCACAAACCAGAAAGAGATGGTCTTTTTTGTGAACGTATTTTTGGACCAGTAAAAGATTATGAATGTGCATGTGGAAAATATAAAAGAATTCGTTATAAAGGAATTGTTTGTGATAGATGTGGAGTAGAGGTTACTGAAAAAAAAGTTAGAAGAGAACGTATGGGGCATATAAGTCTTGTAGTTCCTGTTGTACATATTTGGTGTTTCCGTTCGTCTCCTAATAAAATTGGATATTTATTAGGATTATCATCTAAGAAACTAGAAATGATTATTTATTATGAACGTTATGTCGTTATTCAAGGAGGATTAGCATTCCATTCAGATGGATCTTCTTTTCATAAAGGAGATTTTCTTACTGAGGAAGAGTATATACAAGCTTTAAATAAATTACCAAAAGAAAACCAACAATTGGAAAATTCTGACCCTAATAAATTTATTGCTAAAATGGGAGGTGAATGTATAGAAGAATTGTTAAATCGTATAGATTTGGACGATTTATCTATTGAATTAAGAAATCAAGCTCATAATGAAACTTCCAAACAAAGACGTATTGAAGCATTAAAACGTTTACAAGTGGTGGAATCTTTTAGAGAAGGAAAGAAAAATGGAGGGGATGTATCTTGGATGATTATTCATGTATTATCCGTGATACCTCCTGAATTGAGGCCTTTAGTTCCTTTAGATGGAGGTCGTTACGCTGCTTCTGATATGACAGATTTGTATCGTCGTGTACTTATAAGGAACAATCGGTTAAAAAGACTTATAGAAATTAAAGCTCCTGAAGTGATTTTAAGAAATGAAAAAAGAATGCTTCAAGAAGCAGTAGATTCTCTTTTTGATAATTCAAGAAAAGTATCTGCAGTAAAATCTGAATCTAATCGTCCTTTAAAATCATTATCTGATGCTCTAAAAGGGAAACAAGGTCGTTTTAGACAGAATCTTCTTGGAAAAAGAGTAGATTATTCTGCAAGATCTGTTATTGTAGTAGGACCTCATTTAAAATTACATGAATGTGGGCTCCCTAAGGATATGGCTGCAGAACTTTACAAGCCTTTTATCATAAGAAAATTAATTGAAAGAGGAATAGTAAAAACAGTAAAATCTTCTAAAAAAATAATAGATAAACGGGATCCTATGATATGGGATATTTTGGAAAATGTTTTGAAAGGACATCCTGTATTATTAAATAGAGCTCCTACTTTACATAGATTAGGAATTCAATCTTTTCAACCGAAACTGATAGAAGGAAAAGCCATACAATTGCATCCTTTAGTTTGTGCAGCTTTTAATGCTGATTTTGATGGAGATCAAATGGCCGTTCATCTTCCATTATCCCATGGAGCTATTTTAGAAGCTCAACTTTTAATGTTAGCGTCTCAAAATATATTAAATCCTGCTAATGGATCTCCTATTACAGTTCCTTCTCAGGATATGGTTTTAGGTTTATATTATATGACTAAACCTTTATTATCAGATGCTAAAAATAAAGTAAAAGGAGAAGGACTTATTTTTTATTCTCCAGAAGAAGTTGAAATAGCATATAATCAAAAAGTAGTAGATTTACACGCTTTAATCAAAGTTAAAGTTAATATTCGTGAAGAAGATAATTTTTTAGAAAAGTTGATAGAAACTACTGTAGGTAGAGTATTATTTAATCAGGTAGTTCCTCAAAAAGTAGGATATATCAATGAATCTCTTACGAAAAAATCATTAAGAGAAATTATAGGAAAAATATTACATTTAACAGATGTTCCTACTACTGCTAATTTTTTAGATAATATTAAAGAATTAGGTTTTTACAACGCATTTAAAGGAGGTCTTTCCTTTGGATTAGGAGATATCATTATTCCTGATAATAAAAAAGATATGGTTGATCATGCGATTAAACATGTAGATAATGTAAAGATGAATTATAATATGGGATTAATTACAAATAATGAACGTTATAATCAAGTTATTGATATATGGACAAATACAAATGCTATGCTTACAGAAAAAGTAATGAGGCATATGCGAGAAGATAAACAAGGATTTAATCCTGTATATATGATGTTAGATTCTGGAGCTAGAGGATCTAAAGAACAAATACGTCAACTTTCCGGAATGCGAGGTTTAATGGCTAAACCTCAAAAAACAGGATCTTCTGGAGGAGAAATTATTGAAAATCCTATTTTATCTAATTTTAGAGAAGGACTTTCTATTTTAGAATATTTTATATCTACTCATGGAGCTAGAAAAGGATTAGCTGATACTGCTTTAAAAACGGCAGATGCAGGATATCTAACTAGACGATTGGTAGACGCGGCTCAAGATGTGATTATAACAATGGAAGATTGTAATACATTACGCGGTTTAGAAATGTTTGCATTAAAAAAAAATGAAGAAATAGTTGATCCTTTATCTGATAGAATTTTAGGTCGTATATCTTTAAATGACGTTTTTTATCCAAAAAAAAATAAATTAATAGTTGCTTCAGGAGAGATGATTAATGAAAAAATAGCTAAAATCATTGATAAATATGAAATAGAAATGGTAGAAGTAAGATCTCCTCTTACTTGTGAATCTAAAATGGGTATTTGTTCTAAATGTTATGGACGTAATTTATCTACAGGAAAAATAGTACAAAAGGGAGAAGCTGTTGGAGTCATTGCTGCACAATCTATTGGAGAACCCGGGACTCAATTAACACTACGTACTTTTCATGTTGGAGGAACTGCTGGTAATATCACGGAGTCTTCAAAAATAAGAGCTAAATATGATGGAATTATAGAATTTGAAGATTTAAGATTTGTAACAACAAAAGTAGATACTGAAAAAGTAGGAATAGTAATTTCTAGATCTACAGAAATGAAACTTTTGAATCAAAAAAAATCGTCTGTATTAATGGTGAATAATATTCCTTATGGATCTTCTCTATATGTAAAACATGGAGATCAATTAAAATCAGGAGATTTAATTTGTAAATGGGATTTATATAACGCAGTTATAGTAGCAGAGTTTTCCGGATTTATATCATATCAACACTTAGAACAGGGAGTTACTTTTCAAATAGAGATAGATGAACAAACTGGTTTTCAAGAAAAAGTTATTACGGAAGTAAGAAATAGGAATTTAGTTCCAACGTTAAAAATATTGAATGATCAAAACGAAGAATTAAGAGTGTATAATCTTCCAGTAGGAGCTCATTTAATGGTAGAAAATGAGGAAAAAATAGATGTTGGAAAAATTTTAGTAAAAGTTCCTAGAAGATCAGCTAAATCTGGAGATATTACGGGAGGGTTGCCTCGTTTATCTGAGTTATTCGAAGCACGTAATCCTTCTAATCCAGCGGTAGTATCAGAAATGGATGGAATAGTTAGTCATGGAAAAATAAAACGAGGTAATAGAGAAATTATAGTAGAATCTAAAACTGGAGAAATTAGAAAATATCTTGTAAAATTATCTAATCAAATTCTTGTGCAAGAAAATGATTATGTAAAAGCAGGAATGCCTTTATCAGATGGAGCCGTTACTCCTAATGATATATTAAATATAAAAGGGGCTAGGTCTGTTCAAGAATATTTGATTAAAGAAATACAAGAAGTATACCGTTTACAAGGTGTAAAAATTAACGATAAACATTTTGAAGTAATTGTATTGCAAATGATGAGAAAAGTAGAAGTTATAGATGTAGGAGATACAAAATTTTTAGAAGGACATATTGAGTATAAAGATGATTTTATAGAAGAAAATGATAGAATTTTTCAAATGAAAGTAATAGAGAATTCAGGGGATTCTCATATTTTTAAAAATGGAGATATAATTAGTTATAGAGATTTTAGAAATGAAAATGCTGTTCTAAAGTATAAAAATAAGAAATTAATAAAAACTAGAAATGCTATACCTGCTACAGCTAGACCCATATTACAAGGAATAACAAGGGCCGCTTTACAAACTAAATCTTTCATATCTGCAGCTTCATTTCAGGAAACTACAAAAGTTCTAAGTGAAGCCGCTATAAGTAGTAAAACAGATTATTTATATGGATTAAAAGAAAATGTAATAGTAGGACATAAGATTCCTGCAGGAACCGGATTAAGAGAATATGAAAATATTCATGTAGAATTGATTTAATTTTTTTTCCATTTATTTTTTATAGATGCTGTTTGATTAAAAATAATTTTTTTTTCGCTAACTTTTTCTACATAAAAATAACCAATTCTTTGGAATTGAAAGTGATTTCCTTTTTTTGCTTTTTTCAAATCAGGTTCTGCATAACCTGTAATTTTATCTATAGATTTTGGATTTATGCACTGATGAAAATCAATATCCGGATTTTTTTTTAAAAAAAGAGAATAATATAAATTAATTTCTACAGAAAAAGAATGTTTTATGGAAACCCAATGTAAAGTACTTTTTATTCTTCTTTTTTCTTCTATTTTTCTTTTTTTTCCAGATTTACTTTTTGGATCGTAGGTACAATGTATTTCTTTTATCTCTCCTTTAGAATTTTTTATTATGTAATTTGCTTTTATAATATAGGCATTCTTAAGTCTTACTTCTTTTCCTATACAAAGCCTAAAAAAATTTATTTGTTCTTTTTCTAAAAAATCATCTTTTTCAATATAAAGAAATTTAGAAAAAGGAACTTTTCTATATCCGGAATTAGGATATTCTGGATTGTTTTCAGCTTTTATCCATTCTGTATAATTGATAGAGTAATTATCAATAATTAGTTTAATAGGACGCAATACTACCATAACTCTAGGAGCTATTTTATTCAAATGTTCTCTAATACAAAATTCTAAAAAAGATACATCAATAATATTATTTCTTTTTGTCACCCCTATCTGACGAACAAAATTTTTTAAAGCGGTAGGAGTGTATCCTTTACGACGTAATCCAGAAATTGTTAAAATTCGTGGATCGTTCCAAGATTGGATTATTTTTTTTTCAATTAAATATTGTATTTTTCTTTTGCTAGTTATAGTATTACTTAAATTTAATCTTGAAAATTCTATTTGTTTTGGTCTTATTTTTTCCGAATTAGAATCACAAATTTGATCTAAATACCAATTATATAATGGACGTCTATTTTCAAATTCTAATGAGCATAAAGAATGAGATATTTGTTCAATATAATCACATTGTCCATGAGTCCAATCATAAGTAGGATAGATACACCATTTATTTTTAGTTTTATGATGTTTTTTTCGTAAGATTATTCTGTACATAATCGGATCTCTCATATTCATATTTGAAGAATTCATGTTAATTTTTGCTCTTAATACACAAGATCCTTCTTGAAAGATTCCACTTTTCATTTTTTCAAAAAGATATAGATTTTCATCTACGGATCTTTTTCTATAAAGACTGATAATTCCCTTTTCAAAAGGGGTTTTCCTTTGAAATTTAATGATACTTTGAGGCTGATCATCGACATAAGCTTTACTTTTTTTAATTAATTTAATAGCCCATTCATAAAGTTGTTGAAAATAATCGGATGCATAACATTCACTATCCCATTTAAACCCTAAAAAAAGAATATCTTTTTTTATAGATTCTATAAAATTTTTTTCTTCTCCTATAGGATTAGTATCGTCGAATCTTAAATGAACTGGAGATTTATATTTTTTACCCAACTCAAAGTTGAGACATATAGCTTTAATATGACCAATATGAAGGTGTCCATTTGGTTCAGGAGGAAAACGAAATTTTATTTTTTCTCTGTGAAATCCATTTTTAATATCTTCCTCTATAATTTTTTCAACAAAATGTAAGTGTGATTTTATGACAATAGAATAATTAAAAAACCAATTTAATGCGAATATAACTAATTTTTTTAAAAAATATATTTTTGCTATATTATTTTAATATTTAAATAAATAAGTTGAATTATTTAGAAACTGTTCAATGGATTTTTAAACGTCTTCCCATTTATCAGAAAATTGGTTTAAAATCATATAAACCAGGTTTAAAAAGAATACAAAATTTTTGTTCTTATTTAGGAAATCCTCAAAATTTTTTTAAAAGTATCCATGTAGGAGGAACGAATGGAAAAGGTTCTACAGTTCATATGTTATCTTCCATTTTACAAGAAGAAAAATATAAAATAGGATTATTTACTTCTCCTCATTTAATAGATTTTAGAGAAAGAATAACCTACAATGGATCTTTAATAGAAAAAGACTTTATTGTAGATTTTATTGAAAAAAATCAAAAATTTATAGAAAAAGAAAAAATATCATTTTTTGAAATGAATACAGCTTTAGCCTTTCAGTATTTTAAAAAAAAAGGAGTAAACATAGCCATTATAGAAGTAGGTATGGGTGGAAGATTGGATTCTACTAATATTATCATTCCGGAAATATCAGTAATAACTAATATCAGTATAGATCACGGAGAAACACTTGGAAATAGTAAATGTAAAATTGCTTTGGAAAAAGCAGGAATAATCAAGAAAAACGTTTCAGTTATAATAGGGTGCAATGTATCAAAAGATATTCAAGTTATTTTTTTTAAAACAGCTTTAAATAAAAATGCTCCAATTTATTTTTCTATAAAAAAAAAAGAAGATATCAAATATTCAATTCCTTTTGAAGCTGATTATCAAACTTTAAATAGAAATATTGTATTAAAAATTATAAGTATTCTACATTATAGAAAAAATATTTTTGTATCTCATAAATCGATAAAAAAAGGATTAAAAAATATCGTAAAAAATACGACTTTCAAAGGTCGTTGGCATATTTTACAAAAAAAATACCCTAAAATTATTTGTGATATAGCTCATAATGAAGAAGGGGTTTCTATGATTACTCATCAATTAAAAAAAGAGTCATATGATATGTTACATTTAGTTTTGGGTTTTGTTAAAGAAAAACAAGTAGACATATTATTAAAATATTTTCCTATCGAATCTTTCTATTATTTTTGTCAACCTTCTATAGATAGAAAATTTCCTATTTATGATTTAAAAATATTAGTAAAAAAAATATTTAAAAATTGTAGTAGTAGTAAAATAAATTTTTTTGATTCTGTAGAAAAAGCTTTTTTATCTGCAAAAGATAAAGCTAATAAAAATGATTTGATCTTAATAAGTGGAAGTACGTTTATTGTATCTGAAATTTTGTTATACTATAAAAATTTTTCTTACATTTGAACAAAGGGCAATTAGCTCAGTTGGTTTAGAGCATCTGTTTTACAAGCAGGAGGTCACTGGTTCAAATCCAGTATTGCCCATTCCCATTCATTCTATTTAAAATAAAATTAAAAATTTTTTCTTTTTCTTTTGGATCAAACCATATAATAGATGGATCTTTTCTATACCAAGTTAATTGTCTTTTTGCATATTTTCTAGTATTTCTTTTTATTTTTTCTACAGCTTCATTTAAACAATTTTTATCTTTCGAAAAAAATTCAAATAATTCTTTGTATCCTATTGTTTGCAAACTATTTAAATTTCTATAATGATAATAGAGTTTAGCTTCATCTAATAATCCTTTTTTCATCATTTTATCTACCCTTTTATTTATTCTAGAATGAATTTCATATTTTGGAATAATCAATCCTATTTTTAAAATACAAAAATCCCTTTTGTATATTTTTTTTTTTTTAAAAAAAAAGGAAGGATGTTGTCCTGTAGATTTGATAATTTCTAAATATCTTATCAATCGTCTTGGATTATTAATATCTATTGATTCTCCTTTTTTTTTTAATTTTATAAATTCTTTTTGAAGGAAAGAAATTCCTTTTTCTTGAAAATGTAAAATTAAGTTATTTCTAATATTTAAATTTATTTTAGGAATTTCCGATAATCCTTTTGTTACAGCTCTTTCATATAAACTGGATCCTCCTACCATAATCAATATAGAATATTTTTTAAATAAATTTGAAATTTTATATAAAGAATCTATTTCAAATAATTTAGAGTTATAGATTTGATGAATACTCAAATGTCCTATAAAATGATGGGGGATCCTACAAAGGTCTTTTATAGTGGGCATAGCCGTTCCAATCCTTAGTTCTTTATAAAATTTTCTGGAATCACAAGATAAAATTTCCGTTTTGAACTTATTAGCTAAGAATAAGGACATAGATGTTTTTCCGACAGATGTTGGCCCTAAAATGAAAATTAAATATTTATGATTCAATTAATTCAAAAATGAAGAATATTTAGATAATTTAGCGTACATCCAATAATCTGCTAAAACCAAAGCAGTCATAGATTCTACAATAGGAACTGCACGGGGTAAAACACAGGGGTCATGTCTCCCTTTCCCTTCCATTAAAACAATATTTTTATGTTTGTCTATAGTTTGTTGTTTTTTCATTATTGTAGCTACAGGTTTAAAAGCAATTTTAAAATAAATATCCATCCCATTAGAAATACCTCCTTGAATTCCTCCAGATAAATTAGTTTTAGTTTTTCCATCTTGAGTAAACAAATCATTATGTTGAGAACCAGTTAATTCAGTTCCTTTAAATCCACTTCCATATTCAAATCCTTTAACTGCATTAATCGATAACATAGCTTTTCCTAGTTCTGCATGTAATTTTTCAAAAACAGGTTCTCCAATTCCTATTGGAATATCATTAATGATACATGTAATAGTTCCTCCTATTGTATCCCCTTTATTTTTTATTTTTTTAATTTTAGATATCATTTTTTCTGCAGTACCTGGATCAGGACATCTTATAGGATTTCCTTCTATTGATTCTTTGGACAAGTCTAATTCTTGATAAGATTTATGAATAGATATGTTTCCTACAGAAGAAACATAAGAAGTAATAGTGATATCTTTTATTAATTGTTTAGCTACGGCCCCAGCTACTACTCTACAGATCGTTTCTCTTGCGGAAGAACGTCCTCCTCCTCTATAATCACGAATTCCATATTTATTTTCATATGTGAAATCTGAATGAGATGGACGATATACATTTTTAATATGGTTATAATCAACGGATTTATGATCTTGATTATAAACAATGAATCCTATAGGAGATCCTGTTGTTTGATTATTAAAAATTCCAGATAAAAATTTAACTTTATCAGGCTCACTTCTTTTAGTTACAATAGAAGATTGTCCTGGTTTTCTACGATTTAATTCGTATTGAATTTCATCAAAATTTAATTCTAATCCAGATGGACATCCATCAATAACCCCACCTAAAGCTTCTCCATGACTTTCTCCAAAAGTACTAATTCTAAATAAATTTCCAAAAATATTTCCTGCCATCAAAGTTTTAATTTTTAATTTCTATAGAAATAGGTCTTCCAAAATGATTTATTCTACTCATTCCTACTAATATTTTACGTTTAAAACGTTTTTCTACTTCGAATAATGAGAAATTCGATAATATTTCTATATGACCAATATTAATACGTGAGTTGTTAACCGCTTGATTTATTAAATTAATTAATCCTAATTTTGTTAAATTATCTTTATATCCTATGTTCAAAAAAAGTTTAGAAAAAGATTCTTTTTTTAATTTTTTAGACTTTACAAAAGATTTTTTTTTTATTTTTTTTCCTAAATAAATAGGATTTATATCTTTAGAATCTTTATAATAATTTATAAATCGGTTAAACTCTATCCAAGAAAAACGTTTTATTAATTCTTCTTTATCAAAAAATTTTAAATTTTTTTGTATTTCAGGAATAAATCTTTTCATAAGTTTATCATCTACAACAACTTTTTTCACTCTTTCTATAAAATATAGTAATTGTTTTTCACATATTTCTTTTCCTGTTGGGACCATTTTCCTATAAAAATTGATTCCAATTTTTTTTTCAAATTCTTTTAAATTTCTGGTTTCTCTAGCATGTACGATACAAACAGAAATTCCAGAATTACCCGCTCTACCAGTACGACCACTTCTGTGTACATAAATTTCACTTTCTTTGGGGATATTGTAATTGATTACATGAGTTATATTATTTACATCTAGACCACGAGCAGCTACATCCGTAGCTACTAAAAATTGTAAATTTTTATTTCTAAATCTATTCATGACATATTCACGTTGTGTTTGCGAAAGATCTCCATATAAAGCATCCGCGTTATACCCATCTTTTATTAAATATTCAGCTATTTCTTTAGTTCCTTTTTTTGTACTACAAAATATAATTCCATAGATTTCTGGATTTATATCTATAATTCTTTTTAAAACTAAATATTTTTTTCTTAATTGATCTACTATATAGTAGATATGTTTTACATCATCAGATCCAACATTTTTTCTTCCAATAATGATTTCTACAGGATCTTTTAAGTAAGTGTTTGCTATAACGTTCATATACTTAGACATGGTAGCAGAAAAAAGAAGACTTTGTCTTTTTTTTGGCAATTGAGCTATTATATAATCTAATTCTTCTTTAAAACCCATATTCATCATTTCATCTGCTTCATCAAGTATTAAATGTTTAATTTCATTAAGAAATAATTTTTTTCTTTTTATTAAATCAATTATTCTTCCTGGAGTCCCTACTATAATATGAGTTTTTTTTTGTATAGATTTAATTTGATATTCTATATTAACACCTCCATATAAAGGAATAATTCGAATCGATGATAAAAATTTAGAAAAACGACAAAGATCACGTGTTATTTGTATACATAACTCCCTTGTAGGACATAAAATTAAGGATTGAGGTTTTTTTAATTCAAAATTAACTTTTTGTATAATTGGTAAACCAAAAGCGGCTGTTTTTCCAGTACCGGTTTGAGCTAATGCGATAATATCTTTATTTGAAGCAAATAAAAAGGATATCACCTTCTTTTGTATTGGTGTTGGATATTTAAATCCAATCTCTTCTAGAGATTGAAGAATTTTATCGTTAAAAAAATTGTATTCTTTAAATGTTTTCATACAATAGTAAATAACAAATATAAATAATTATTAGTTACAAACTATGAAGGATTAATTCTATTGAATATTAGTTATTTGTTATATTTTTTTTATAAATCTTTTAGTTATAATTTCATATCTCATAAAAAGTAATATAGCTGATAGAGTAAGTCCTAATCCTAATCCAATCCAAACGCCTATCCCTCCTATTTTAATAGATAAAAACCAAGCTGTAGGTAAAGCAATAATCCAATAAGAAAAAAAACTAATCCACATAGGAATGTGAACATCTTGCAATCCTCTTAAAGCTCCAAGAATAATTCCTTGTAATCCATCAGATAATTGAAATAATCCAGCAATTATAATCATTTTTTTTGCAAGTAAAATTACTTCTTGATCATTTATATATATATAAGTAATTTTACTACGTAAGTAGATAAGGAAAAAGCTACAAATTAGCATGAATATAATCCCCATAAAGAAAATAGATTTTCCTACCATTCTTAATTCGTAATAATTTTTTAAAGCTAGCTGATTCCCTATTCTGATTGTAGCTGCCACAGAAAGACCAGTACTGAGAAGAAAGATAGAAGAAACTAAATTAATAACTATTTGATGAGCAGCAAGTACTTTAATTCCACATTTTCCTGATATGAACGAGGAAACAGCGAAAGCACTCATTTCAAATAACATATGTAATCCGGAAGGAATCCCTATTTTTAGTATTTTTTTTATGTATTTTTTCTTTATAAAAAAAAAATTCAAGTAATGATAATAATAATGTACTTTTTTATATCTGTATAACAGTATAAAAATTCCTATTACCATTATGGTACGAGATATTAAAGTAGCATAAGCTACTCCTATTATCCCTAATTTACAAAAACCAAAAAATCCATTGGTAAATATGTAATTTAATATTATGTTAATGAAAGCTGCAATCCAAATAACAATAAGATTTGGATATACCAGAGATAACCCTTCGGAAAATTTTCTAAAAACTTCAAATATCATCCATGGAATAAAAGAAAAAGCAATAATCTTCAAAAAATAGATGGTTTCATTTAAAATTTCTTTAGGTTGTCCTAAGTAAGGAAAAATGTAAATAAATACATATATTAATCCATACATAAATATGGATAAAAAAAAATTTATAATTAATCCATGATAAAAAATAATAGCACCTTTTTCATATTCTTTTTTAGCATCTATAGATGCTATTAAAGAAGAAATAGCAGTAGAAATTCCTAATCCAAAAATAATCGTTATAAAAAAAACGGAATTAGCTAATGAAACAGAAGCTAAAGCTTTTTTTCCTAAAAAACCTACCATTAAGTTATCAGATAGACCTATACATATTACTCCTAATTGGGAAAAAATGACAGGAAAAGCTAATAAAAAATTTTTTTTGAAATGTACAGAATATTTATGTATTTATATTTTTTTTTTAATGAAAGGTAATTTTGTCATTGTAATAGGAACTTTTTTTCCTCTTATCAAAATATAAACAAATTTTTTTTCTTTTTTATTATTATACAAATATCCTAATCCTATTCCTTTTTTTAAAACCGGAGAAAAAATTCCAGACGTAACATTTCCAATAATAATTTCATTTTCATCTATTAATGGATAATTTTTTCTGGGGATTTTACCTTTTTTTTCTACAATAAAAGATATAAATTTTTTATATTTTCCTTCTTTTTTTTGTATTTGTAATTTTTTCTTTGCAAGAAATTCTTTTTTTTCGAACTGGACAATCCAAGATAATCCAGCTTCTATAGGGCTTATTTCTTCAGAAAGATCTTGTCCATATAAACGATATCCCATTTCTATTCTTAATGAATTTCTACTTGCTATTCCACAAGGAATTATTTTATATTCTTTTATTTCTAATATATCATTCCATATTTTTTCTACATATTTATTAGGTACATAAATTTCTACTCCTTTAGATCCTGTATATCCTGTACAAGAAATTAATACTTGTTTTATTCCAGAAAAATCTCCTATCTCAAAATGATAAAAGGGAATTTTATGTAACGAAATATTTGTTAATTTTTGAATATAATATAAAGATAATGGACCTTGAATAGCTAAAAGAGAATATTCTTGAGAAAAATCTATGAATTCTATATTATCATACAATATATTCTTTTTTATATGTGAAATAATCCATTGTTTATTTTTTTCGATATTAGCTGCATTAACTATAAGTAAAAATTTATTTTCCGAAATTTTATAAATCACTAAATCATCTATGATTCCTCCATTATCATTAATTAAACAAGAATATTGGGCTTGTCCTATTTTTATTTTAGATAAATCATTTGTGGTTAAATACTGGATTAAATCCATAGCGTATTTTCCTTTCAAAATAAATTTTCCCATATGACTCACATCAAAAATACCAGCTGTATTTCTAACTGACATATGTTCTATTAAAGAAGAAGTGTACTGGAGTGGCATACAAAAACCTGAATAATTAATCATTTTTGCCCCTAACTTCACATGGTTTTTGTATAAACTAGTTTTTATCAATTTTTTATGATTTTCCGTCATATTCAACAAAGTTATTTTTTGTTTCGTATAAAGTTATTTTTAAGTCTAAATAAGATGATATTCTTTGATTTATTTTATTCCACATAAAAATCACAATATTTTCCATAGTTGGATTAATAGAATAAAATTCTTTTATATCCAAATTAATATTTTTATGATCAAAAAGTTCTTCTATTTCTTCATGAAGAATATTTTTTAATTTTTGTAAACTAAAAACAAAACCAGTTTCTATATCTATTTCACCGGTTATACTTGTGATATATTCATAATTATGTCCATGATAATTTAAATAAGCACATTTTCCAAATATTTCTATATTTTTTTGATAATCCCAATGATTGTTATAAAGCCTGTGGGCTGCACTAAAATGACCTTTTTTGTTTATGGTAGCTTTCATTATTTTAATAGTTGATTTATATAATTTTTAAGAATAATTTTTAGCCATATTGTATAAGAATCTGGGTTTATATGAACGTTTTTAATTAATTTTTTTAAAGGAATCCATTTCCAATTTTCAACTTCTTTGTAATTTATAGTTGGATATTTATCGTAAAAACCTAAAAAAACATGATCTAATTCGTTTTCTATCAATCCATTATTGAAATATTCATGATAAGTAAAACTAAATTTTAGTTCTAAAAAACAATCAAAACCCATTTCTTCTATAAGACAACGATGTGCCGCTTCTAAAACCGATTCATTTTTTCTAGGATGACTACAACATGTATTGGTCCAAAGTAAAGAAGAATGATATTTTGTTGAAGATCTTCTTTGCAACATTAAATCATTTCTGAAATTAAAAATGAATACAGATACAGCCCTATGAAATAAACCTTTTACATGTATTTTATATTTTTTTTCAAATCCAACAATATTGTTTTTTTTTCCTATTAAAGGAATACAATAATCATTATCCATATCTAAATATTAGTTTTTTTTTGATAAAAATAAAGTATCGTAAATTAGTTATATATACTTTTTTAATAGTAGGTATTTTTCCATGATGAAAAAAAATATTCATAATCTTTTAAATGAATTAAATAATTTAACAAAAAATACACTGATAAGTATTATGAATATCAGGTTTATTTATCTATCTACAAAATTAGATATATTAATTGCAAAAATGCCTATCAATAAGAATATACTACAACCTTTTGGTTATCTTCATGGAGGAGCTATAATGACATTATCTGAAAGTGTAGGAAGTTCTATATCTTTTATTATTAATAAAGAAAAAAATAATAATATGAATATTTTTAATATAGAAATTTCTGCAAACCATATTCGTAGTATAAAAAAAGGATTTTTATTTTCTAAAGCTAGAATAGTTCATAAAGGAAAAACTTTACATATTGTTCAAATTAACGTTTATAATGAAAAAAGAAATATCATTAGTTTTTGTAAAATGACGAATATGTTAATACAAAAAAAATAGTTTTTATGATAAAGAAAATCAGTATTTTTTCGTTATATAAAAAAATTATAAAAAATTATTGGATACGTAATAATTTTGTCATTTTTAGAAAACCTTATGAAAAAAAAATTTTTTTTTATTCTCATTATCCAAATAATGGAAAAGAATTTTTTTTAATTCAAGATTTTGATCATAATTACACAATAAAAATAAAACCAAAACATATCTATTTTGTAGATATACAAAAATTAGAAAATAGATATAATGACTATTCTTCTTCTTATTATGAAAGAAATTCTTCCCTTTTAATTTTATCTTCTGCATATAAAAATATAATTAAAAAAGCAATTGAAAATATAAAACAAGGTTTTTTTCAAAAAGTAGTATTATCTAGATCTATAAAAATTTCTTTTCATATTATTGATTTAAAAAAAACCTTTCAAAAATTAGTATGTTCTTATCCTAATACTTTCATTAGTCTTTGGTATAACGTAGATCATGGATTTTGGATAGGATCATCTCCAGAATTATTAATGAAATGTCATAAAAAAAAATTTAAAACATCAGTTTTAGCAGGAACGATTTGGGGAAATCATCAATGGACTAAAAAAGAAATAAAAGAGCATCAAATCGTAGTAAAATACATATCCCAATTATTATTACAATCTTATAAAGGCCATATTTATTTAGAAAAAACTAAAATTATACGAGTAGGTCATTTAACACATTTAGAAACTCCAATTTTTTTTTCTTTTTTTGAAAAACCTAACTATTATGAATTATTAAATTATATGCATCCTACTCCTTCTATATGTGGATTTCCAAAAAAAGAATCTTTAAGTTTTATAAATAAAAACGAAGGGTATGAAAGAAAATTTTATGCAGGATATCTTGGAACTGTAAATGAAAAAAATATGGAATTATATCTTAATTTAAGATGTGCAAAAGTTAAAGAAAACGAAATAACTTTATATGCTGGAAGTGGAATCACTATAAATAGTAATATAAATCAAGAATATGTAGAAACAGAAAATAAAATAAAAAATATTTTGTCTCAACTCTTTTTTAAATAATTTTTTTTTTTTCTATGAAAAGGTCTTATAATTAAACGTACACTTTTATTATAATGAAAGTATTGAATAATCCAGTTTGTTAAAGCTATTACTCTATTTCTAAAACCTACTAAGCTTACTAAATGAACAACCATCCAAACTATCCATGCTAAAAAACCTTTTAATTTAAAAAAAGTAAAATCACATACAGCTTTATTTCTACCAATAGTAGCCATAGAACCTATATTTTTATAGACAAAAGGTTTTATTATATTTTTTTTTGATGAAAAAAGATTAAAATTTTTTGCTAAATAATTACCTTGTTGTATAGCAGGTGGTGCAGTCATAGGGGGTCCACTAGGATAAGAATTCATATAAGCAACGTCTCCAATTGCAAAAATATTTTTGTATCTAATAGCTCTAAGATAATTATCTACTAAAATTCTATGGTGTTCTATATCTTCTTTTAAAAACCCTTTAATTAAAGCTCCTTTCACTCCAGCAGCCCATATTACATTATCAGATTCTATTTTTTTATTTTTTTCCATAAAAACGATTTGACCATCATAATCTTTAACTAAACAATTTAACCAAATATTAACTCCTAATTCTTTCAAATTTTTATAAGCTTGTTCTGATGATTTTTTAGACATTCCATCTAATAACCTAGAAGTAGCTTGTAGTAAATGAATATTCATTAATTGTATATCTAAATCTGGATAATCATGAGGTAATACATATTTTTTCATTTCAGCTAAAGCTCCAGCCAATTCGACCCCAGTAGGGCCTCCTCCCACAATTACAAAAGTCATAAGTCTTTTTCTTTCTTGGTCATCTTTCTTTAGTAAAGCCGATTCAAAATCTTGTAAAATAAGACTTCTAATATTTAAAGCTTCTGGAATAGATTTCATTGGAAATGAGAAATATTCAATATTCTTGTTCCCAAAATAATTAGTAATTGATCCAGTAGCTACAATTAAATGGTCATAAGATAAATAACCTACATTTGTATATATTTTTTGTTTTTCTGTATTGATATAATGAACGTTTGCTAATCTGAAAAAAAAGTTTTTTGTTTTTTTAATAATATTTCTAATAGAATGAGCTATAGAATCTGGTTCTAATCCCGCTGTAGCTACCTGATATAATAAAGGTTGAAAAGTATGATAATTATTTTTATCTACAAGTACAACTTGAAATTTGTCCTTTCTCAGTTTTTTGGCTACTTGTAACCCAGAAAATCCAGCTCCAATAATAACGACTCTTTTTAGATTATTTACTGTTGGAATATTCATAGTCAAAAATTTGACACATAAGCTAATTTATATATATTTTTAATTGAAAATAATTTTGTTTAAAAAAAAGATTTTATGACTTATTATCTGATTATAGGAATCACTTTTTTAGTGAGTATTATTGTAAATACAATTTTAAAAAATAAATTTATAACTTATTCTAAACTTCGCTTACATTCTACTAATATGAGTGGAAAAGAAATAGCTGAAAAAATGTTAATAGATCATGGAATTTATGATGTTAAAGTACTTTATACAGAAGGAGACTTAATGGATCATTATAATCCTTTGAACAAAACAATAAATTTAAGCGAAAAAGTTTATTACGAAAGTAGTACAGCTGCTATAGCCGTTGCTTCTCATGAATGTGGCCATGCTTTGCAACATAAATTAGGTTACAATTTATTAAAATTTCGTAATCATTTAATTTCTATTTTAAACTTTAGTTCCATATTTATTAATCTAGCTATAATATCTGGATTAACCCTTTTTTATAATTCAGGAGGTAATAACTCTTTTATCCTTCAATTAGGAATTGGTTCCTTCTTCTTAGTTGTATGTTTTTCTTTTATAACATTACCAATAGAATTTAACGCCAGTAATAGAGCTTTAAATTGGATGAAAAATAAAAATATAGTTAATTATCAAGAATACCAAAAAGCAAAAGAATCCCTTAATTGGGCGGCTATGACTTATGTTGTTTCTGCTTTAGGAAGTTTAGCACAACTATTATATTTTTTATCTATGTTTACAACAACGGAAAAAGAAGATCACTAACTTGAATTAGTTTTTTTTTTCTTTCTTCTAACATTTTTTGAATTTGGTCGAAGATTCCCATAAGTTTTATTTCTTATTTTTCCTCTTCTTGTTTTTTTATCTCCTTTTCCCATAATGAAATAAGTTTTTGAATAATTTGTGCATTCTATCGGCTTCTTTTTGAAGATAAGCTTTAGAAAAATGGTTTTTAATGATAATATTAGATTTTTTCTTTCTTTTTTGATTAGACATTTGATTTTTCAAACGATTGATAATTTGATTTTTATTTAAATTATCTCTTTTTATTATTCTTTCAATCATTTTTTCCATTGGAGATGTTATAGTTATAACTAAATCACATTTTTTATAACTTCCACTTTCAAATAAAAGAGCAGATTCTTTGATTACATATAGAGTTTTTTTTTTATATATAGAAGAAATCCAGTTTCTAAAATCTATTGAAATACATGGATGAACAATAGAACCTAATAATCTTAATGCAATAGGATTTTTAAAAACTATTTCAGATAAATAAGATTTATTAATTTTTTCTTTTTTATTATAAGAATTTCTTCCAAAATATTTTATAATATTTTCTTTTATAACTCTTTTTTGGTTCATTAATATTTTTCCTCTTTTATCCGAATAATAAACGGGTATTCCTTTTTTTTCAAAAAAAGAAGAAAATAAACTTTTTCCTGATCCCATTTTTCCTGTAATTCCTATCAACATAAATTTCATTTTTTTTCTTCATGATTTTTATTATATCTTAATTGAGTTAACTCTTTAGAAACTGTATTTTTTTCAAGTTTTATTTTTCCTGTAATTGTTTCTAATACACAAAAAGTATCTGTTATATCTATAATTTTTCCGTGTATTCCTGAATTTGTTACTATATAATTTCCTTTTTTCAAGTTTTCTTGGAATTTTTTTTCTGTTTTCTGTTTTTTTATTTGAGGTCGTATCATAAAAAAATAGAATATTATGAAAATTAATGCAAACATGCAAATAGTATTTGCAATGGAATTTTGTTGTAAAAACATACAATAATATTTTATTAAATAATAAGATAATAAATTCATTTTGTAAGTCCCTTTCCTTCTTTAAATATTTTATTTTTTTTATGTAAAAGTTTAAAGATTTGATCTAATATTCCATTAATAAAAATTTTACTTTTTTCCGTACAAAATATTTTTGTAATTTCTATATATTCATTCATGGTAGCTTTTGGAGGAATATTAGGAAAATACAAAAACTCACAAATAGACATTTGCAAGATGATTAGATCTATAACTGATATTCTTTTTATATCCCAATTATTGGATATAGTACTAATCAAGTCATTAAATTCTTTTTTGTGAAAAATTGTATTTCTATACAAATCAATAATAAATTTGATATTTTCATTGTTTTTGTAAATATTGTATAATCTAAAATTAGATGGAGTGGAATGTTTGATAAATTGTAAAGTTTTACAAACCATGGAGTGAGCTATACATAAGTTTTCTTGTCCATTTATATATAGATCTTCTGCATATCCTATTAATTTTTTATTGGGAATAATAAAATTTTTATAGTATTTTATAATAAATTTTTTTTCTTCTTCAAAAGAAGAAGATGGATGGTCAAAATATTTTTTACATAGATGAGATGTATACATTACTTGTAGTAAGTCTTGTAGTAATACAAAAAAATATTCATCCTGTTTTTTCCATAATATTTTTTCTTTTTTTTCTGAAGAATAATATTCTTGTATCAAGTATTCATTATTGGATAATATTTTTATAACGGAATTACATGCGAATTTTTTTTGTATAAAATTTTTATTATTTCCGTTATTTGTTAGAATACTTTCACGTATTTTTAAAATCAGACAAAGAAGACTAATATATAAATTATGTAATTCTTCAATGCTTTGAAGCATATTTTTTTCTACTTGATTAGAATCCATTTTGGATAAATGTTGAGCATACAAAAATTGTAAACTTATTATCCTGAACTTTCGTCTTATGGACATTTTATTTTGATAATGTTAATTTATACTATATTACAAAATAAGGTTTTGTAACAATTATATAAATAAAAAATTAAACTGAAAAAGTTTGTATTTTTGTATGTTATATGGTTGGGTTATTTGCTTTTAGCAAAAAATATTGTAAAAGATATAGATTACGTTTTTGTATAGGGTTCTTATTAATTCTGATTTCAAATATTTTAACTTTATTTCCTATTCCTTATATAGGAAAGTCTATTGACACAATAAAAAATTTATTGATAAATTTTTCAAATACATCAAATTCTTTTTTTTTAAAAAAAAATATTTGTATTTATACCGGGATAATATTAATGGTTCCTATTGTAGGAGGATTCGTCAAGTATCATATGCGACAATGTATTATTACTACTTCTAGAATGATAGAATTTGATATAAAAAATGAAATTTTTTTACATTATCAAAAATTGAGTTTGTCTTTTTATAAAAAGAATTCAACAGGAGATTTAATGAATAGACTAACAGAAGATGTTTCTTTTATAAGACAGTACATAGGTCCTGGAATTATGTATTTTGTTAACCTTGTAGTTTTATTTTTTATGGTTTTTATACAAATGTTTCGAATTAATCAAATGTTAACTTTTTATGTAATTATTCCTATACCTATTCTTTTTATTTCTATTTATTATATTAGTATTCATATTACTAAAAATAGTGAGAAAGTTCAAAATTATCAATCTCTTATATGTTCTTTTATTCAAGAAACTTTTTCTGGAATTCATATCATTAAATCATTTGTATCAGAATCCTTTTTTAAAAAAAAATATAAAAAAATTATATTAAAATATCAAAAAAAAAATATAGAACTAGCAAAAATTGATACAATTTTATCTTCTATTATCCTATTTTTTATAGGAATTAGTCATTTATTAATTCTTTTTTTTGGAGGGAAAAAATATTTTGAAGGAGAAATAAAAGAAATCGGAACTATTGCTGAATTTCTTACATATATTAATATACTTATATTTCCTTTCATTATATTAGGATGGGTCGTATCCATTGTGGAAAGAGCTAAAGTTTCACAATTTAGAATAAGCGAATTTTTAAAAGAAAAACCTGAAATTTTTAATAAAAATTTAATAAAAAAAAAAATTATTGGAACAGTTCAATTTAAAAATGTTAGTTTTATTTATTATAACAAACTAAAAAATAAAAAACTAATAATTAGAAAGATATCCTTTATTTTAAGAAAGGGAAAAACTATGGTTTTAACAGGAGAAACAGGATCCGGAAAAACAACAGTAGGAAGATTAGTTTCACGTTTATATGATCCATATAAAGGAGAAATACTAGTAGATAATTTATCTTTGAAACATCATAATTTATATGATTTTAGAAATAACATAGGGTATGTTCCTCAAGAATCTTTTCTTTTTTCAGACTCTATTTATAATAATATTGCTTTAGGAAGTATAGAAAAAGTAACTCCATGCTATAAAGTATATGATGCTGCTAGAAAAGCAATGATAGAAGATGATATTCTGAGTTTTAAGAATGGATATAAAACAGTTATAGGAGAAAGAGGAATTACTTTATCTGGAGGACAAAAACAAAGAATATGTATAGCTAGAGCACTTATTAGAAATCCAAAAATACTTGTATTTGATGATAGTTTTTCGGCTATAGACCAAAAAACTAGAAAAAAAATTATTTGTTGTATAAAAAAGGAAATGAGAAATACCACTATTATGATCATTACTCATGATATTTCTTATATATCTGATTTTGATTTGTTTATTGTATTAAAAAATGGAAAAATATCAAAAATAGCAAAATAATAATATTTTATTATAAAAATTTTTTTTGAATTAAAAATAGGAAGATCCATTTTTTTTTTTAGATTTGCTTAAATATAGGATTATAATATTTTATTGAAATGGACGAAAAAGAAAATACTAAAGAAAGAAATGAAATTTGTTCAAAAACTCTAAAAACTGGAAGTCGTACATATTTTTTTGATGCCAGAGAAACAAGAGCAGGAGATTATTATTTAACTATCACTGAAAGTAAAAAAAGTTTTACCGAAACTGGAGAAATTACTTACAAAAAACATAAAATTTATTTGTACAAAGAGGATTTTTCAAAATTTCAGAGTA
Source organism: Blattabacterium cuenoti (assembly GCF_014251655.1). Taxonomy (NCBI): domain Bacteria; kingdom Pseudomonadati; phylum Bacteroidota; class Flavobacteriia; order Flavobacteriales; family Blattabacteriaceae; genus Blattabacterium; species Blattabacterium cuenoti. The sequence goes on along the minus strand of NZ_CP059225.1, from coordinate 436,575 downwards.
TACTTGATGATATGATTCGATTTATTATTAATGAAAAAGGAAGAGAAGTTATTTCGGAACGTCATCAAAAGGATTTTAAAAATCATATGACCTATAACCAAGAATCTAAAGAAGTAAAAAAGAAAACATCAGAAATAAAAAATTTCACGAATATTAATTTTGAAGATATATAATAATTATAATCAAAGGTTGATTTATGGATGAGATTATATGTTGATTTATGGATGATTATATAAATATAATGAATGATATTACTACTTTCATATTTGATGTAGATGGGGTATTGACGAATTGTACTTTAAGTCTATTTCCATATGGAATGGTTCGTCAAATGTTTGCTAAAGATGGATATGCTATGCAGTTAGCAAAAAGGAAAGGGTATAATTTATGTATTATTACTAGGGGTTCTGATATAATGGTTTTTCGTCGTCTAAGAGGACTGAATATACGTTACATTTATCAAGGTGCAGATAATAAAAAAAAATATTTAGATGAATATTGTAATATTCTCAATATTACTAAGAAAAAAATTCTTTATATGGGAGATGATATCCCAGATATAGAAATAATGAAATCTGTAGCTTTACCTTGTTCTCCCATAGATGCTGTTCAAGAAGTAAAAGATATATCTAAATATATTTCTCCGAAAAAAGGAGGAAGAGGATGTGTAAGAGACGTGATCGAACAAACTTTAAAAATCCAAAAAAATTGGTTTTAATAAAAAAAATAGTGTCCTAAGACACTATTTTTTTTATTTCTATTTACATCATTCCTCCCATTCCACCTCCTCCAGCTCCTGGCATTGGAGGTGATATGTTTGGTTCCTCTTTCTTTATTTCTGTTACAACGCATTCAGTAGTTAATAACATACCGGATACTGAAGCTGCATTTTCTAATGCTACTCTGGCTACTTTAGTAGGGTCTATAATTCCTTCTACAATCATATTTTTGTATTCTCCAATTTTAGCATCATATCCAAAATCTCCTTTTCCTTCAGCTACTTTAGCTACAACTACAGATCCTTCTCCACCTGCGTTAGCTACAATCTGACGTAAAGGTTCTTCTAAAGATCTTCTTACTATTTGTATACCTGTATCTTGATCAGAATTATCTCCTTTTATATGATCCAATGATTTAATAGCACGAACTAAGGCTACCCCACCTCCTGCTACAATTCCTTCTTCTACTGCAGCTCTTGTTGCATTTAAAGCATCATCTACACGGTCTTTTTTTTCTTTCATTTCTACTTCAGAAGCGGCTCCAACATAAAGAACGGCTACTCCTCCAGCTAATTTAGCAAGACGTTCTTGTAATTTTTCTTTATCATAATCTGACGTTGTAGATTCTATTTGTGCTTTAATTTGATCGACACGTGCTCTTATATCTTTTTTATTTCCTCCTCCATTAACAATAGTGGTATTATCTTTATCTATAATGACTCTTTCTGCTTTTCCCAGCATATTTAATTTTACGTCTTCTAATTTACTTCCTGTTTCTTCAGAAACAACAGTACCACCTGTTAGAATAGCTATATCTTCTAACATAGCTTTTCTTCTATCTCCAAATCCAGGTGCTTTTATAGCTGCTACTTTTAGAGTTCCTCTAATTTTATTTACCACTAATGTGGCTAATGCTTCTCCTTCAACTTCTTCGGATATAATGAGCAAAGGTTTACCAGATTGAGCTACAGGTTCTAATATAGGCAATAAATCTTTCATTGCCGCTATCTTTTTATCAGATAATAAAATCTGAGGTTGATCAAATTCTGTGATCATTTTTTCAGTGTTTGTCACAAAATATGGAGATTGATAACCTCTGTCAAACTGCATCCCTTCTACTACATCTACGGATGTATCTGTCCCTTTAGCTTCTTCTACTGTAATAACTCCTTCTCTTCCTACTTTTTCAAAAGCATCAGCTATTAAAGCTCCAGTTTTTTCATCATTATTTGCAGAAATGGAAGCTACTTGTTTTATTTTTTCTGTATTTCCTCCTACTTCTCTGGATTGTTTTCTTAAATCAAAAATAACTCCTTCCAAAGCTTTATCTATCCCTCTTTTTAAATCCATAGGATTTGCACCAGCAGCTACATTTTTTAATCCTTCTCTAACAATAGCTTGAGCCAATACAGTAGCAGTTGTAGTCCCATCACCTGCTACATCGTTAGTTTTAGATGCTACTTCTTTTACCATTTGAGCTCCTAAATTTTCTATAGGATCTTCTAATTCAATTTCTTTTGCTACAGTCACCCCATCTTTAGTTACTTGAGGTCCTCCAAACGATTTTTGTAGTACTACGTTACGACCTTTTGGTCCTAAAGTAACTTTAACTGCATTAGCTAATGCATCTACTCCTTTTTTTAATTTATCCCTTGCTTCAATATCGAATTTAATATCTTTTGCCATAATTTTTTTAGATTTTTTTATTAATATATGATCATATAATAGCTATTACATCAGATTCTCGCATAATGAGATATTCTTCCCCTTCCCATTTTAATTCTGTTCCAGAATATTTTCCGTATAAAACTCTATTTCCTTCTTTTAGAATCATAGGTTCATTTTTTTTTCCTTGTCCTACTGCTATTATAGTTCCTTTTTGTGGTTTTTCTTTTGCTGTATCAGGAATAATAATACCTGATTCTGTTTTTGTTTCAGCAGGATCAGGTTGAACAAGTACACGATCTGCTAAAGGTTTAATTTTTATATCCACCATATTATAAATTTTAAGGTTAACGATACTACCCGTTCAAAGCCAAAAACATGCCAAATGAGAAATAATTGAATTTTTTTCATTTAAGTAATGTTAAATGTCAATATGGCAGAAAATATTCATTTTATTATTTTGATTTTAATATTAGATTGAAAAATAAAGTTAGAAGAAATATAACTGCAGATAAAAACCAAGTTATATTTTCAAGAAAAGTATTTGTTCTTTTTACTCCAAAAAATCTAAAATCTTTTTCCATAAAAGTATGATGAATACTTTCTTTTTTAGGATTTTGTATTAAAATAATTAACATAAGTAGAAAACATGTTATAATAATAAAAAATCCGAATATAGTTATAAATAAATCTTCCATATTTTTTTGATCACTTATTATTATCAATAAATATTTTTTTATATACTTGTATTGTTAGTTTTTCAATAACCTTATCAAAAGTTTCTTTTAAAAAGAAATTTTTTTTGTGATAGAATTCTTCTGAAACTATAAAGCATTCTTCCCAATTTTTTTTAGGATTAAAATTATCTATATAATATATTTTAGCTGTTATTTTAATTTTTTTTAATGGATAATTATTTGTAGGAATAATTGCATAATCTAAAAATATTCCTTCAACAAGGATATCTCCATTTTTTAATACTAAATTAGAAGGACTATGCTTCATAATGTAATCTTCAAGATATTTCTTAAAATCAAAAGCAATAGATCTTCTTGGTAGATTTATTTTTTCTGAAAAATTACCTATTTCTATTGTTTTTTTTGTATTAAAAAATGAAGGAATAGATGGATGATAACAATTTACAAAAAATAAGAAAATGAATAAAAAAAAATTTTTTTATAAACCATACTGTTTTATTTTTCTATATAATGTTCGTTCTGAAATTCCCAATTCTTTTGCTGTTTTTTTTCTTTTTCCATTATTTTTTTTCAGAGTTTTTTGAATAAATTCTATTTCTTTTTTTTGTAAAGAAAAAGAAGGTAATTCATTTTTTAAAGAATCTTCTTCTACTTCTTCATATTCATAATCTAAATTTTCATTTAAAGATAATTTGGAAAAATCTTCTAATTGAAAAATGGAATTATCTCTATTGTTATTATGGATTATTTTACCGAAAACTTTTTCCATAAGTTGTTGGTTTTTTTCAAAAAATCTGGGATCAAAACGGTTTTTTATTAATTGTAAAGTAATATTTTTTAAATTATTAAAATTTTCTTTCATATCAAATAAAATTTTATAAATAAAATCTCTTTCTTTGGAGAAATCATGAAAAGAAGAATGAGAAAAAGATATTGAGGGAAGATTATCTGGAATGTATTCTTTTAATTTATCTACACAAATTTCCCGTTTTGTTTCTACAACAGCAATTTGTTCTGTCATATTTTTTAATTGCCTAATATTACCAGGCCAAGAATAGTTTTCTAAATATTTTAAAGACTCTTTAGTAAGTCTAATAGGAGGCATATGGTATTTTTCTGCAAAATCATTGGAAAATTTTTTGAATAAAAATTGGATATCATTTTTACGATAACGTAAAGGAGGGACATTAATTTGTACTGTATTAAGACGATAATATAAATCTTCTCTAAATTTTCCTTTTTGTATAGATTCTATCATATTTAAATTAGTAGCTGCAACAACTCGTATATTGGTTTTTTGAATTTTAGAAGATCCAACTTTAATAAATTCTCCAGATTCTAAAATTCTAAGAAGACGTACTTGTGTAGTTAATGGAAGTTCTCCTACTTCATCTAAAAAAATAGTTCCACCATTTGCTCCTTCAAAATAACCTTTTCGCATACTAGTAGCTCCTGTAAAAGATCCTTTTTCGTGTCCAAAGAGTTCACTATCTATAGTTCCTTCCGGAATAGCTCCACAATTAACAGCAATATAAGAATGGTGTTTTCTACAAGAAAATTGATGAATAATTTTTGGAATAAATTCTTTTCCTACTCCGCTTTCTCCAAGAACTAAAACAGAAATATCGGTAGGGGCGACTTGTATAGCTTTTTCTAATGCTCTTTGTAAAGTATAATCATATCCAATGATTCCAAATTTTTGTTTTATATTTTGGATAGACTCCATATTTTTATTTCTTTATTTATTAACAAATTAAACCTATTAAAGTTGCAGATGTATTTTTTATTATTTTTACATGAACTAATTCTCCTATTTTAGAAGATTTTTTTGGAAAAACAACAATAATATTCTGTGTATTTCTTCCGTACCAATATTGATCATTTCTTTTCGATTTTCCTTCAATTAAAATTTCTTCTACATTTCCTAAATGTTTTTTCATTCTTAAGTATGAATGATTTTTTTGTAAATTAATAATTTCTTTTAATCGCTTTTTTTTTATATTGATAGGAACGTTATCTTCTAATTTTTTATATGCATAAGTTCCGGGTCTAGGAGAATAGAAAAACATATAACCGTAATCATATTTTACTTCATTCATTAAACTGATAGTCTCTTGGTGGTCGCTTTCTTCTTCGTTACAAAAACCGGTCATAATATCATGAGAAATAGAGCATTCAGGAATTATAGTTCTAATTTTTTTTATTAAAATAAGATATTCTTCACGGGTATACTTTCTATTCATTAATTTTAATATTTTATTACTTCCGGATTGTACAGGAAGATGAATATGTTTACAAATGTTGGGATTTTTAGAAATTACTTTCAATACTTTATCTGACATATCATGAGGATTAGATGTAGAAAATCTAATTCTTAGGAAAGGGTTTTCTTTAGCTATAAGATTTAAAAGATCAGAAAAATCTATATTTTTTTTCATATTGAAATTTTCTGTCCATTGGTAGGAATCAACATTTTGACCTAATAGAGTCACTTCTTTATATCCATTTTTATATAAACGTTTGCATTTTTCTATTATAGAATTTGGACTACTACTTTTTTCTCTTCCTCTAGTGAAAGGAACTATGCAGAATGTACACATATTATTACATCCTCGTGTTATACTTAAAAAAGTTGTTACTTTATTTTCATTTATATGAAATGGTTTTATATTTTCATATGTTTCATTTCTATTTATAGCATATAAGTATCTTTTTCCTATTTTTGCATGATAAATGATATTAGATATTTCTTTATAAGAATTAGGATTTACTATAAAATCTACTTTTTTTTCTTCTATAAGAAAATTTTCCATTTGTTTAGAAAAACAACCTATAATTCCAAACATAATTTTTTTCTTTTTTTTAAGAAATTCTAATTGTTCTAGTCTTTTTTTGATAGTTAATTCTGCTTTTTCTCGTATAGAACAAGAATTTAATAATATAATGTTTGCTTTTTTTAAATCTTGAGATAAAAAATATCCGTTTTTTAATAATATAGAAGTAACGATCTCACTATCAGATACATTCATTTGGCATCCATAACTCTCAATATAAAAATTTTGATTTGATTTTTTTTCTTCCATTACATCTAATTTTTTTTTAGAATCAAATAAAGGTAAAAATAAAATGTCATTATGTCATCAAAGCTTTTTTATCATAAATGAAGAGTTTTTTTTGCTAAAAAAATCATATTTTTTTTACCAGTAGATTTTTCTTTAACATTAGATAGTTTTACTACTGATACCCATTTTTTTTCTGGAAGAGCTTGAACCATTTTTATAACAATATTCATATTAGGAGGACCTACATCATTAGTAAAATTAGTTCCTATTCCGAAAATAGGAATTATTTTGTTTTTGCAAAAAGAAGAAATATCAGCTACTTTATATGGATTAAGATTATCCGAAAATATAATTTTTTTTCTGATGGGATTTATTTGAAATTTTTTATAATGTTGAATAGTTTCTTTAGCAAAAAAAATAGGATCTCCACTATCATGTCTCACTCCTTTAAAAATACTAGATAGTTTTTTATTAAAGTTTTTGAAAAAAATTGATGAAGTATATGTATCAGATAAAGCGATCCCTAAATTTCCACCGTAAATGTTTAACCAATTTTCCATTGCTATACGATCTGCTTCATCAAATCCATATTTTGCTGCATGGAACATGATCCATTCATGGCCTTGGGTTCCTATTGGTTTGATTGAAAAAATATGAGAAAAATGAAGATTACTGCTTCCTATAAAAAAAGGATATCCGTATTCCATAAGTATTTTTAATACAAGTTTATGTACTCGATAGGAATATCTTCTTCTTGTCCCATATTCTCCTATTTGAACTTTTAATCTTTCATATTTTTTCAATTTTTCTTTAGTTAAAATGGTAATTTTTTTGTTTGATATTCGTTTTGCTCCTGTTAACTTATAATATAATTCAGAAATAATAGCCATTATAGGGACTTCCCATAAAATAGTTCTACTCCATAATCCTTCTATATTCATTTGAATATTCTTTCCTTTTTGATATATATTTACTTCTTTTGGATTATATTGATATTTATTTAAAAAATCTAAGTAAGAAGAATCTAAATAAGGACAATATTTTTCTAAATAAATTCTTTCTTCACTTGAAAGTTTTAGAAGAGACATTTTCTTCAAATTTTCTTTTAAAAGATATCCAAAATTTTTTGGAAAAGTATGTTTCCCTCGATTAATAAATTCATATTTAGCTTTTGCTAATGGAAATAATTTTATAACAGCATTTTGCATCGTGAATTTATAAAAATCGTTATCTAATAACGATGATACAATAGAAAAATTATTCATTAAAAATTTTCTTAAAAATAATTTCATTTTTTTAAGATAAAAAAAATGAACATTTTTCTTAATTTAGAATCAGAATTTTTTTTTGAATAAACCTTATTTAATTTTAATAATAAGTATGTATATTATATTTTTAGAAAAAATATTTTTCTAAATTTGCTTTTAAAACAATTTATTTTTAATATGGACAATACGAAATTATACGTAGGTAACTTATCATATGACATGACAGAACAAGAATTAAAAAAATATTTCGAATCTATAGGAGAAGTGACTCATGCTAAAATAATTTTTGATGAATCTACATCAAACAAAAGAAGCAAAGGATTTGGATTTATAGAAATGTCTAATGAAGAGAATGCTAAACAAGCTATAGAAAAACTAAATGGAACAGAATTTATGGGAAGAAATATTATTGTATCTATAGCTAGACCAAGAACAAAAAGATATTGATGTATATAATAATATGTTGTGGTATTATTATTCTTTTTTAATTAATATGCGTTTTTACATCTGTTTATATATTGCAAATGTAGTAATCTAATGAAAAAATTATATGGGACAGGTGTAGCGTTAGTTACTCCTTTTAAAAAAGATGGAAAAATAGATTTCAATGGACTTGAAAAGCTTGTAAGATATGTAGAAGATAATGAAGTTGATTATTTAGTGGTATTGGGTACTACTGCTGAGACAGCTACTTTAAAAGAAGAAGAGAAAAAAGATGTAATTGCATGTATTCAAAACGCAAATTATAAAAAACTTCCTTTATTATTAGGAGTAGGAGGTAATAATACAAAAAATGTTATAAAACAAATAAATAGCATAAAAAATGTATCAGATTTTTATGCTATTCTTTCAGTTTCTCCTTATTATAATAGACCTTCTCAAGAAGGAATATATCAACATTTTAAATCAATTGTAAATTGTACAGAAGCTGATATAATTATTTATAATGTTCCTAAAAGAACAGGATCTAATGTTTTACCTAATACTGTTTTACGTTTAGCTAAAAATTTTAAAAGAATAATAGGAATAAAAGAAGCTTCTGGAAATATATTACAGTCTTATAAAATTATTGAAAAAAAACCACAGAATTTTAGTGTCATATCAGGAGATGATTTTATCACTTTACCTGTTATATTAGGAGGTGGAGAAGGTGTTATTTCTGTAATTGCTCAAGGTTTTCCTAAACTTTTTTCTAGAATGATTTTTTTAGCAAGAAAGAATAGAATAGAAAAATCGTTTTCTATATTTTATGATATTTTTCACATGATAGATCTTATTTATGAAGAAGGAAATCCTACAGGAATAAAAACTCTTTTGAGTCTTATAGAAATATGTGATCCATATGTAAGATTACCATTATTGGTAGGAACTTCTACCTTAAAAAAGAAAATGTTACATTTATTAAAACAAATAAATTCATAAGAATCTGTATGTTTAGTGAAAAAATACAAATAGAATTAATAAAACAGATAAATAGAGAATCAGAGTCTTCTCAATTATATTTATACATGGCTTCATATGTTGAAAGTTCAGGGTTTGAAGGAATATGTGAATTCTTATATGATCATTCAAATGAAGAAAGAATGCATATGTTAAAATTAATAAGATATATTAATCAAAGAGGAGGAAACGTTATTTTTAATAAAGTCTGTATTAAAAATACAATATATGGATCTATAAAAGAATTATTTAAAAAATTACTTGATCACGAAAGAAAAATTTCTAGTAAAATAAATTTTTTAGTTGAATTATCTTTGCAAGAGAAGGATTATTTTACATATAATTTTTTACAATGGTATATAGAGGAACAAATAGAGGAAGAATCTTTAATTAAGACGATTTTGGATAAAATCGAATTAATAGGAGAAGATAAAGGAGGTTTATATTTATTAGATAGAGATATAAGAAAAATTCATAATAAATAAAAAACAATGAATATAAGAAAAATTATCTTTTTTTTATGCATAATATTTTTTGAAAGTTGTTCTATTTTTTCAGAAAAAAAACATCATCTATCATATGATGAAAACAATACAAATGAAGAATCATTGTTTGAAAGTGGAAAACGTTCTTATTATTCTTCTTTAGACTTAAATTTGGATCAAACAAAAACTCATATTGCTATTAATAAATTACAAAAGTTTGTACAAACCTATCCATATAGCTATAGAGTCAAAGAAGCTTATAGATTATTGAACGATTTATTAATGAAAATAGAAAAGAAAAACTATTATATAGCCAATCTTTATTTTTTAATGCGAAGATATAAAGCATCTTTGATGTATTTTCAGGATTTTATAAAAGATTTTCCAGATAGTTGTTTTCAAGAAAAAGTTTTATATAAGATTTGTCTTTCTCAATATCATCTTTTAAGGAAAAACGATTTTGTAAAATCGTATGAGGAATATATAAAATATTTTCCATATTCTCCTAATGCAAAGAGGTTAAAGTTTTTGTATAAAAAATTAAAAAAATTATGAATTTTAATGCTCCTAACAATACAGAAACAATAGATCGTATAAAATTAGAAAATAAATCAGGTAAAAATATATATGAAACTATATGTATTTTAGAAAAAGTTAGTCAGAAAATTAGTGATAAAATAAAAATAGATTTAGATAATAAGTTGGAGGAATTTAACATTATAAATAAAAATAATTTAGAAGAAATTTTTGAAAATAAAGAACAAATAGAATTATCGAAATTTTATGAACAGCTTCCAAAAGCTACATCTATTTCTATTCAATATTTATTGGATGAAAAAATAAAAATTTAAATTATTTTGTTTTTATAATCTTTCATAAATTTATCTAATCCTATATCCGTTAATGGATTACGTAATAGATTTTTTATAACTTGTATCGGAGAGGTAACTGCATATATTCCAATTTTTGAACATTCTATAATATGTAAAGGAGTACGTATTGAAGCAGCCAAAATTCTTGTTTTAAAATTGTAATTTTCGTATATTTTTTTGATATTTTTTATCAAATGAAGTCCGTTATAAGAAATATCGTCTATTCTTCCTATAAAAGGAGAAACATAATAAGCTCCAGATTTAGCGGCTAAAATAGATTGTCCTTCAGAAAAAACAAGAGTACAATTAGTTTTTATTCCTTTTTTGGAAAGAAAATTGATAGACTTAATCCCATCTTGTGTCATAGGTATTTTCACTATAATTCTTGGATGTACAAGTGATAATTCTTCTCCTTCTTTAACCATATCTTCATAGTTAGTACTAATCACTTCTGCACTGATGTCTTCTTCATTTTTTAAAAGATGACATATAGATAAATAATGACTTCGTATTTCTTTTTGATTAGAAACTGATTCTTTAGAAATCAAAGACGGATTTGTAGTTATTCCATCTAACATTCCTAATGATCTTGCTTCGTGAATTTCTTCTAAATTGGCCGTATCTATGAAAAATTTCATATATCGTTTAATCTTCTAAGGTACAAATTTAAAATATTTTGTTTAATAAAAACGAATTATTGTTTTTTTCTTAATTGAAAATAGATTTTTCGATAAATAAAAATCTGTAAATTTATTGGTTCATATTATATTTAAATTTATGCATTTTGATATTATTATTTTAGGAAGTGGTCCAGCTGGTTATGTATCATCGATACGTGCTGCACAATTAGGAATGAAAACAGCTATAATAGAAAAAGAATCTCTTGGAGGAATTTGTTTAAATTGGGGTTGTATTCCTACTAAATCTCTTTTAAATAGTGCAAAAATTTTACAATCTATCAGAAAAAATGGAGAATTATTTGGAATAAAAAATGATCAAATAAAGATTGATTATTCTAAAATTATTGATAAAAGTAGAAATGCAGTAGATAAAATGAAAAAAGGAATTTCATTTTTAATGAAAAAGAACGGAATTCATGTTATTCATGGAAATGCAAAATTGAAAAAAGAAAAAAAAATTGAAATATTTCAAAATGAAAAAAGTGTAGGAGAATATAAGTCTAGACACATTGTTATCGCTACTGGAGCAATTCCTAAAATTGAAAAAAAGTTTCAATATGATGGAAAAAAAATTATAACATATAAAGAAGCTCTTTCTTCTCTTTCTTTACCAAAAAAAATAATTATTGTGGGTTCTGGATCTATAGGATTGGAGTTTGCATATTTTTACCATTCTATGGGAACAAAAGTTACTATTTTAGAAATTGCTACAAAACTTTTTCCAAATGGAGATGATGAAATTTCTGATTATTTAGAATCATCATTAAATAAAATGGGAATTACAAGTTATACATCTTCTTCTATTAATAAAATCACCTATACTAATAATGGAAAAATATTAGTTGAAGTAAAAACTTTAGAAGACAATCATATCGTTTTAGAGACTGATATAGTTTTATATGCTATAGGAATTATTCCTAATATAAAATTAATTGGATTAGAAGAAATAGGAATTCAAATTGAAAAAGGATTTATTGTAGTAGATGACAATTACCGTACTAATATAGATGGATATTATGCTATAGGAGATGTGATAAATACTCCTTCTTTAGCTCATGTTGCTTCACATGAAGCGATAAATTGTATTGAAAATATAAAAGGTTTTAGTTGTCAAAAAATAGATTATAACAATGTTCCTAAATGTGTATATTCATTTCCTGAAATTGCTTCAGTAGGTTATACTGAAAAAGAATCAAAAGAAAAAGGATTTAAGGTAAAAGTCTCTAAATTTCCATTTAGTGCTATTGGAAGAGCAATTTCTGATGAATATACCGATGGATTTGTAAAAGTAATTTTTGATGCTAAATATGATGAATGGATAGGTTGTCATATGATAGGTAATCAGGTAACTGATTTAATATCAGAGGTAGTAATTGCAAGAAAATTAGAAGCTACTAGTTATGAAGTTATGGGAACTATACATCCACATCCATCATTAAGTGAATCTATTTTAGAATCTGTATCAAATGCTTATGGAAAAGCAATTCATTTATAATTTATTATACAATAAATAAAAACCTTCTCATTTACTTCTTTGGTTGATACAAAAATCAAGTAATAAACTGATAGAAATGAAATATTCTGTTCTAATATATTACATGAATGTTTATAATTTTTGTTGTTTTATGATACATATTATATTGTTTGGTCCACCAGGATGTGGAAAAGGAACCCAAGCTAAAATTATAGCTAATAAATTTAATTTTATTCACTTATCTAGTGGAATGATTTTTAGAGATCATATAAGAAAAAAAACAAGTTTAGGAAAAATCGTTAGGTATTATATTAATAAAGGGACGTTAGTCCCTGATCTTATTACTACAAATATGTTGAATTTAGAAATTCAAAAATATTCTCATGCTAAAGGTATTATTTATGATGGATATCCTAGAACAAAAAATCAAATTTTTTCTTTAGAAAGAAGATTAAAAAAATTTTTTCTAGGAAAAATAAATATAATTTTCTATTTTTCAATTCAAAAAAATTTGATAATAAATAGATTATTAAAAAGAGGAAAAACAAGTCATCGTGATGATGACGCAAATATTCTTACAGTACAAAGAAGAATAAAAGAATATGATAAGGAAACTTCTTTTATTTGGAATAATGGAAAAAAATGGAAAAATAATATAATAAAATTAAATGCCTCTCTTTCTATAGATCAAATTTCTACTTTTATAGAAGAAAAAATAAAAAATATCAAAAAATAATTATGAAAAATAGTTTTATAGATTTTATAAAAATTTATTGTAAAAGTGGAGATGGAGGGCCTGGATGTATCCATTTTTATAGAGATAAATATATAGTAAGAGGAGGGCCTGATGGTGGATCAGGTGGAAATGGAGGCAATATTATTATCCAAGGGAATCCTCATATTCATACTTTTTTTCATTTGAGATATAAAAGACATTGGATGGCAAAATCTGGTTGTCCTGGTGGAGGAAATAATATAACAGGAAGTAACGGTAAAGATTTATTAATAGAAGTTCCCATAGGAACTATAATAAAAAATGAAAAAAAAAATGTGATAATGGAGATCACTAAAGATTTCCATAAAAAAATTTTATTTGAAGGAGGAAAAGGAGGAAAAGGAAATGCTTTTTTTAAAAGTTCAACTCATCGATCTCCTTATTATGCACAATCAGGAATAAAAACAAAAGAAAATTGTATTTTTTTAGAACTAAAGATTTTTTCAGATGTAGGATTTGTAGGGTTTCCTAATACGGGTAAATCTACTTTACTTTCTGTTCTTACAAAAGCAAAACCAAAAATAGGAAATTTTGCTTTTACTACTAAAAAACCACATTTAGGTGTAGTTAAAATGAATTTTAATTCTTTTTTAGTTGCAGATATTCCAGGTATTATAGAAAATGCGTCTGAAGGAAAAGGTTTAGGACATTATTTTTTAAGACATATAGAACGTAATTCTGTTTTATTATTTCTTGTTTCTTCAGAAACAAAAAATAAGAAAACAGAATATTTTATATTGTTAAATGAACTAAAAAAATTTAGCTATAAATTATTAAATAAAAAACGTTTATTAGCAATTTCTAAATCTGACTTAATTGATGACAAAAAAAAAAGAAAAATAAGGAATCTTTTTTTGAAAGAAAATATTATTTTCATATCTTCTTTTACAAAAGAAGGATTAATTGAATTAAAGAATAAGTTATGGAACTTAATTAGTAATTAGAAAGTTTTTTCATGACAATATTTTTATCTACATTCAATACATTTTTAATGTTTTCTATATCGAACATATAATCAAGAAATATTTTTTCACAAAAAGTTCGTAATCCTCTAGCTCCAAGACCTAATTGAAAAGTTTTATCTACTATAATATCTAAAGCTTCATCTGTAATGTTTATAGATACTTTATCCATATCAAACAATTTTTTATATTGTTTAATCAAAGCATTTTTTGGCTCTATTAGTATTTGTTTTAACATGTTTTTATCTAATGGATTTAGATTAGTTATTATAGGAAATCTTCCTATGATTTCAGGTATTAAACCAAATTTTTTTAAATCTATAGCTAAAATATTTTTTAGATAATGGTAATTTTTTTCTCTATTATTTTTTTTTCTTTCTTTGGTAAGAAAACCTATAGATATTTTTTCTATTCTATCAGAAATTATTTTTTCGATTCCATCAAAAGTTCCTCCAGCTATAAATAATATATTTTCAGTATTGATCTGTATCATTTTTTGATCCGGATGTTTTCTCCCTCCTTGTGGAGGGACATTTATTACGGATCCTTCCAGTATTTTAAGTAGAGCTTGTTGGACTCCTTCTCCAGATACATCTCTGGTGATGGAAGGATTATTACTTTTTCTAGAAATTTTATCTATTTCATCTAAAAATATTATTCCCTTTTCCGCGGAACGTATGTCGTAATTAACAGATTGTAATAATCTTGTTAAAATAGATTCAACGTCTTCTCCTACATATCCTGCTTCAGTTAAAGTTGTAGCATCAGCTATAGCAAAAGGAACTTTTAAAAGTTTAGATATACTTTTTGCTAATAAGGTTTTCCCTGTACCTGTCTTTCCGATCAATAATATATTTGATTTTTCTATTTCTGTATGTTGCTCATTTTTTTCTTTTTCTTTTTCTTTTTGAGAAATACGTTTATAATGATTATAAACAGCAACAGAAATTATTTTTTTTGCCTCATTTTGTCCTATAACATATTTATCCAAAAAAGATTTTATTTCTCTAGGTTTTTTTATTTCTATGGATTCGTATTTATTATTATCAATATTTTTTTCTGAAAATTTTTTATGAATAATAGAGTAAGTTTTTTCTATGCAATAATTACAAATATGGCCACTAATTCCCGATATCAAAAAATGAATTTCATTTTTTTTTCTTCCACAAAAATTACATTTTAATAATGAGTCTTCCATAAAAATCATTCCATCTATCTATCCATAAAAATAAATAAAAGGAGCAAGCGGATCTACATCACATCGCTACAAACCTTATTTACCTTTGCTGTGTTCCCACCCTGGAGGATTTTATAGGGAGCTGATTGTGTAGAACTTGCTCCATTGTTTAGTGTAAATATAAAAAAAAAATCATAAATTCTTGTTTTTTTATATAAATTAGTTTATATCCTGTGATATTAAAGTTTTTATTTATTGTTTTTTTGTATTATTTGATTTTTTTTGATGGAAACAAAATACATTTTTATTACAGGGGGAGTCTCCTCTTCTTTGGGAAAAGGAATTGTTTCTGCTTCTTTGGGAATGTTATTAAAAGCAAGAGGATATAAAATATCTATTTTAAAATTGGATCCTTATTTTAATGTAGATCCGGGGACTTTAAATCCTTATGAACATGGAGAATGTTTTGTAACGAAAGATGGAGCAGAAACAGATTTAGATTTAGGTCATTATGAACGATTTTTGAATCAATCCACTACTAGAAAAAATAATGTAACATCTGGTTTAATATATAAAACTGTCATTGATAATGAAAGAAAAGGAAATTATTTAGGAAAAACAATACAGGTTATCCCTCATATAACTGATGAAATTAAAAGACGGATAAAAATACTTGGAGAATCTAGAAATTATGATATTATTATTACCGAAATAGGAGGTACTGTTGGAGATATAGAAAGTTTACCATATATAGAGACAGTACGTCAACTTAAATGGGAATTAGGAAAATTTAATGGATTAGTAATTCATTTGACTTTACTTCCATATATTCCAGTAACTGGGGAGATAAAAACAAAACCAACACAGCATTCTGTTCGTAATTTAATGGAAAAAGGAATACAGGCAGATATTATTGTTTGTCGAACAGAAAAACATATATCTAAAAATATTAGAAACAAATTAGCCTTGTTTTGTAATGTAAAACCAAAACATGTTATAGAATCAATTGATACAAAAATTATATATGAAATTCCTTGTCTATTACATTTCCAAAACTTTGATAAAGTAGTATTAAATCATTTAAATTTATCTACTATCATTGCTCCAAACCTAGAAATTTGGAAAATTTTTATTAACAAATATAAAAATCCAAAATATAAAATTAAAATAGCATTAGTTGGGAAATATGTTTCTTTACATGATTCTTATAAATCGATTACAGAAGCATTAATTCATGCAGGAACAGAAAGTGAAATTTCTATTAATATAAAATGGATTTATTCAGATATGATAGAAGAAAAAAATATGAAAAAATATTTCTATGGAGTTTCAGGAATTTTAGTAGCACCTGGATTTGGAAATAGAGGAATAGAAGGAAAGATTCTTGCTGCAAAATATGCAAGAGAAAATAAGATTCCATTTTTTGGAATATGTTTAGGAATGCAAATCGCTGTTATAGAATTTGCTAGAAATGTATTAGGATTAAAAAAAGCAAATAGTTATGAAATAAATCCAGATACCTCTCATCCAGTAATAAATTTAATGGAAAAACAAAAAAAATTAATTTATAAAGGAGGGACTATGCGTTTAGGAAATTGGAAATGTCTTTTAATAGAAGGATCAAAAATATTTTCTATTTATGGAGGAAAGAAAGAAGTTTTTGAAAGACATCGTCATCGATATGAATTTAATAATAATTATTTAGAATGTTTTTCTAATGCTGGAATGAAAGTAGTTGGAATAAATCCAGATACAGGTTTAGTAGAAGCTTTAGAATTAGAAAATCATATATTTTTTTTGGGAGTTCAATACCATCCAGAATATAAGAGTAGAGTCACAAATCCGCATCCTTTATTTATAAATTTTGTGAAAATTGCGAAAAATTACAAATACTGTAATCATCAGAATTATTCTTTTATATGATGAAGGACAATAGATTAGATTATAGTTCTATAATAGGACTATTTCTTATATTATTTATTTTAACAATTTTCACGTATTTCAATGTAAATAATAATCAAGAAAAAAAAGAAACTATATATATTTCAAAAAAAATTATTCCTTCAAAAAAGAAAAAAAATAATTTTTTTTCATTAGAAAATAATGTTTTAAAATTGAAAATATCTTGTATAGGAGGAATGATAAGTGAAGTTTTCTTAAAAAAATATAAGGCTTATAATAATTCTTTTTCATCTCATTCTAGAGATCTATATTTAGTAAAAAATTCTAGTTTAGAATACAATATTTCTTTTTCTAAAAAGAAAAAAAAAGGGATAAATATTAATACAAATACTCTTATATTTAAACCTTTTTCAATAACAAATCTAAAAAAAATACGGATTATTGTTATGAGAGCTAAAAATCCATATGGAGAAGGATTTTTAGATTTTATTTATACAATAAAAAAAAATCAATATGATGTTGGTTTTTATGTACGAACAAAAAATTTTCATTCTTTCAATAAATCAGTTTTTCTAAACTTAGAACAAAAAGTTTTTTCCTTAGAAAAGGATAGAGATTGGGAGAATTCTTATACTCAAGTATATTATTCTACAGGATCTTCTCCTAAACCTAAGAAAGTTAAATATTTATCTGAAAAAAATATAGAAAATAAAGGTATTCCTGATATAAATTGGATTGCTCATAAACAGCAATTTTTTTCTTTTATATTTATTCCTGAGGAAATATTAAGAAATGTTTTTATTCGTTCTGAAAATTTTTCGTCAGGATATTTTTTGAAAAAAATTCAATTTTATACAAAAATAAAAAATTCAAAAAAAAATAAAGAATTTTATTTTTCTTTTCGTTTTTATTTTGGCCCCTTGGATTTTAATTCTTTAAAAGAATATCAAAGTGGATTTGAAAATATAATTCCATTTGGATGGGGTTTTTTAAAATGGATTAATAAGTATTTTTTTTTAATAATTTTTCAATTTTTGGAGAAAACAAATTTAAATTATGGTGTTATTATTATTTTAATGACTATTGTAGTGAAATTTATATTATATCCAATTACATATAAGCAATATAAATTAAGTGCAATTATGAAATTAATTCGTCCAGAAATAGAAGAAATAAATAAAAAATATAGTAATGGTAGTAAAGATGCTTTGAAAAAACAAAGAGCAATGATGGAATTATATCATAAAGTAGGAATTAATCCGATGTCTGGATGTATTTCTACATTATTTCAAATTCCTATTTTTTATTCATTATTTAAGTTTTTTCCTACTATAATTAATTTGAGAGGAAAATCTTTTTTATGGGTAGAAGATTTAACATCATATGATTCTATCTTGGAGTTCCCTTTTTTTATTCCTTTTTACGGAAATCATGTAAGTTTACTTACCTTATTATATTCATTAGCATTACTAGTTTATACTAGAATAAGTAACAGTGAAAATAAGGATATTTCTAAAAAGGAAACTAATTCTATTCCTAATATGAATTTTATATTATATTTGACTCCTATTATTATGTTATTATTTATCAATAGTTATGCCTCTGCTTTATCTTTATATTATTTTACATCTAATATTATTAATATTGGTTTTTTATTTTTTATTAAAAAATTCATATTAGATGAACAAAAAATTCTTATGAAAATTCAAGACAAAAAATTAAAAAAACATAGTCATTGGAGGACTATGATTAAAAAAATCATTAACAAAAAAATTACGGAATCAAAAACTTGATTTCTTTTTGAGAAAAAAAATGAAATTTTTGATTATCAGTTAGTTCTATAATTAAAAATCCTTCTTCATTTATAGATCGAATGATCCCTTTAACAGATTTACTTATTCTGTATATATAAAAATATGAAGTTATATCTTTTAAATATAAATTATTAATATAATATTTTCTAATGTAGTTCTCTCCAAATGTTAGAAAAAAAAAATACTCTTCTTGAATAGAAAATACAAGGTTATGAAAAATATGGAATAATTTTAAGTTTATGTTTTTTAAAATTTCTTCTAAAGAAATAGCATGATCTAGTTTAATGGGGTATATGTTTAAACCTATTCCGATAATACTCGTATGAATTTTTTTTATGGATATACTATTCTCTATTAAAATACCTCCTATTTTTTTATTGTTTGAAATAATATCATTAGGCCATTTGATCCAGAATTTTTTTTTTTGATATTTTGACAAAGTTTTATGTACAGCATTACTTATGATAACATTAATTATGTATTTTTTTTCAATAGGAAAATTTTTAATAGGTTTAAAAATAATGCTAAAAGTAAGGCCTTTATTTTTTTCTGAATACCAAAAGTTTTTTTCTGATCCTTTTCCTTTAGTTTGATTCATTGTCCAAATGACAATCCAATTTTTTTTGTTCAAAATATATTTATTGGCATATTGGGTTGCATATTGGTTTGTAGAATTAATTTTTTTTAAAAAAATAAAATCAATGGGCCAAATAAACTTTTTCAAATAAAATATGTTATAAAATTGATTTTCATTTAAAGTGAAAAACTTATTTTTGTTTTATACAATTTAAAAAAAAAAAGACCCTTATTTTTATAATATTTAAAAATAATTTTGCTTTGTTATTAGATAAGATTATAGAAGGAATTCAAATACTTAAAGGAAAAAATATATCTATTTTGAATTTAAAAAATAGAAAAAATTTTATTTGTGATTATTTTGTGATTTGTGATGGAGAATCTTCTCGTCAAGTACATGCTATATCTCAATCTATAGAAAAAATTACAATTGAAAAATTAAAAATAAAACCTTGGCATGTAGAAGGATTGAAAAGTAAAGAATGGATTTTAGTTGATTATATTTCTATTGTAGTTCATATTTTTCAACAGGATATTAGATTACATTATAAGATAGAAGATCTTTGGAATTAAAAATCAGATAAATAAATTTTATAAAATCATGAATAAATCTATTATTTTATTAATATGATAAATAAAAAAGTAAAAAGTAAAAATAACTTTTTTTGGGTATATGCAGTGATATTTGCTATATTTTTGGGTATATTTTTTTTTAAGTCCTCTTTATCTAATCCTAAAAAAATAGATCAGGACACTTTTTTTGATATTTTAGCAAAAGGAGAAGTTCAAAAAATTATAGTAAAACATAGAGAAATAGTACATGTTCATCTAAACAAAAAATTATTATCTGATGAAATTAATTATCATCAAGAAAAAAATAAAAGAATCATTGCACAACCATTACAATATGAATTTGAAATTGGAGATTTACAATTTTTTCAAAAAAAATTTGAAGAATATAAGAAAAAGTACAATCTTAATACTCTTATTGATTTTAAAAATCAACAGGAATATACAATTACCAAATTTTTCTTTGATTATGGTATTTTTTTCATATTGTTAGTTGTGTTTTGGGTTTTTATTTTTAGAAGAATAGGTTCTACAGGGGGGGGGCCTGGTGGACAAATATTTAATATAGGAAAATCTAGAGCTAGATTATTTGACGAGAATGATGATGTAAAAATAACATTTAAAGATGTAGCAGGATTAGAAGGAGCAAAAGAAGAAGTTCAAGAAATAGTAGAATTTTTAAAAAGTCCTCAAAAATATACTAAACTTGGTGGTAAAATACCTAAAGGAGCCTTGTTAATTGGCCCCCCTGGTACAGGAAAAACCTTATTAGCAAAAGCTGTTGCTGGAGAAGCAAAAGTTCCTTTTTTTTCTTTATCAGGTTCAGATTTTGTAGAAATGTTTGTTGGAGTAGGAGCTTCTAGAGTAAGAGATTTATTTGAAAAAGCTAAAGATAAATCTCCATGTATTATATTTATTGATGAAATAGATGCTATAGGAAGAGCTAGAGGAAAAAGTAGTATAGCTGGATCTAATGACGAAAGAGAAAATACTTTAAATCAATTATTAACAGAAATGGATGGGTTTGGAACTCATACGAATGTAATTGTTTTAGCGGCTACTAATAGATCCGATATTTTAGACAAAGCTTTACTACGTCCTGGACGTTTTGATCGTACAATATTGGTAGATCCACCTGAATTGAATGAGAGAAAAGAGATATTCAAAGTTCATCTTAAAAAGTTAATATTATCTAATAGTGTAGATATAGATTTTTTGTCAAGACAAACACCTGGATTCAGTGGAGCTGATATAGCAAATGTTTGTAATGAATCAGCATTAATTGCTGCAAGAAAAAATAGATCTGAAATAAAAAATAAAGATTTTTTAGATGCAATAGATCGTATTATAGGAGGATTAGAAAAAAAGAATAAAATAATTAAGCCAAATGAAAAAAAACGAATAGCTTATCATGAAGCTGGACATGCTACAATAAGTTGGTTATTAGAACACGCCTCTCCTTTAGTTAAAGTAACTATAGTACCAAGAGGTAAATCTTTAGGATCTGCATGGTATCTTCCAGAGGAAAGACAATTAACCACTCCAGAACAAATGAAAGATGAAATATGTGCTTTATTAGCAGGTAGATCTGCCGAAGAAATTATTTTTAGTAGTATTTCTACCGGAGCTTTAAATGATTTGGAAAGAGTTACTAAACAAGCACAATCTATGGTAGCTATTTTTGGATTAAATGAAAGAATTGGTAATATTTCTTATTATGATTCTACAGGACAAAATGAATTTTCTTTTTCTAAACCTTATAGTGAACAAACAGCTCAAATCATAGATGAAGAAATATCCAAAATTATAACAGAACAATATCAGAGAGCAAAAAAAATATTGAAAAATAATGAGGAAAAATTGATTATGTTAGCTAATGAATTATTAGAAAAAGAAGTTATTTTTAGAAATGATTTAATAAAAATTTTCGGAGAAAGGCCTTATCCTGATGAAATTGGGGATATGCTAAAAGTTCCATTAGGAATCAAATAAAATGATGAAAATAAAGAAAGATTTATTAAACTTTCTAATAAGATTACTTACTGGTTTTTTTTATGTATTATTAATAGTTTTTTCTATTGAAAATGGAGAAAAAATATTTAGAATTATAATGATGATACTTTCTTTTTTTTGTTTATTCGAATTTTTAATTATATCTGGAACCAATATAATTTTAATTAAAATATCTTCTTTATTTTTTATTTTATCTATATTAATTGATATTCTTATGATTAAAAAAGGATTAAATTCGTATATAGTATGTTTTATTCCTTATTCCATAATTTTTTTTGTTATTCAATTATTTTCTGATAAATATTCTCATAAGGAAAAAATAGCACAAGTAAGTCATTTGACTTTGGGATTAGTATATATTATTATTCCTTTTTATTTAGCTTCTTATATATATACTACTGTTTATTGTGGAAAAAATTTAATATTAGGTATTTTTATTTTAATATGGACCCATGATTCTTTATCTTATCTAATTGGAAAAAAATGGGGAAAAACGAAGATAGCTGTATCGATTTCTCCCAATAAATCTATAGAAGGGTTTTTAGGAGGTTTATTTTTCTGTTTAATATTAGGATTTTTTTTATTCCGAATATGGGGTAAAAAATATTGGTTTATTTTATCTTTTGTAATTCCTATATTATCGACTATTGGAGATTTTGTAGAGTCTATTATTAAGAGATCTTATAATGTAAAAAACTCTAGTGTTTGGTTACCAGGACATGGAGGTTTTTTAGATAGATTGGATAGTTTTATTTTTGTTATTCCAATTATATCAACGATAGTCATTGGAATTCTTTATTTTTTTTAAAAAAAAAGATGATTCATAGAGAAGGGTTCACATATTTATTATATGCATTTATTATAATATCATTATTAATATCGATTTCTTTTTTTTTATTTTCTAGGTTAATTTTTTTTCTCATTTCTATGTTTTTAATTGTTCACTATATTTTTTTTATTTTCTTTTTTAGAAATCCAAAAAGAAGTTTAAAATATGATAATGATTTTGGAAAAGAAATAGTTATATCTCCTGCAGATGGAAAAATTGTTGAAATACAAAAAGTTTTTGAAAATGAATTTTTAAAAAAAAATTGCATATGTATATCCATTTTTATGTCTCCTTTGAATGTACATGTTAATAGATTTCCTGTATCTGGTAAGGTTATTTATGTTAAATATCATCCAGGAAAATATTTAATAGCTTGGTTAAAAAAGTCATCGTTGAATAACGAACGTACGACTATCGTGGTAAAAACTAGCAAAGGAAAAAAAATATTATTTAGACAAATAGCAGGGTTTTTAGCTAGACGTATAGTTCTATATGCAAAAAAAAATACCATAGCAAGAAAAGGAGAAGAATTTGGATTCATTAAATTCGGATCTAGAATTGATATATTTTTACCTTTAAATTCTACTGTATTAATAAAAAAGGGAGAAAAAGTTATTGGAGGGGAAACTAAAATTTCTGATATTTCCTTATCAGGATAAAAAAGACTCCCTTTTTATTTAATCATAAATTATTTTATTTTACTTCTTCATAATCTACATCTTGTACATTTTCATTTCCTTTATTACTGTTTTTTTTGTTTTCCTTTTTTTTTGATTGATCATCTTTTTTTGCATATATCTCTTGAGAAGCATTAGCCCATGCTTCATTCAATTTATTCATACTTTTATCAATAGCGGAAAAATTTTTATTAGAATGAGCTTTTTTTAATTCTTCTAAGGAATTTCGTATATTTTTTTTATTAATTTCTGATAATTTATTTTCATGATCTTTTAATTGTTTTTCAGATTGAAAAATCTGATTATCTGCAGCATTTAATTTTTCTATTTCTTTCTTTATATTTTCATCTTTTTCTGCATTTTCTTTTGCTTCTCTTTTCATTTTTTCTATTTCTTCTTGATTTAATCCTGAAGAAGTTTCAATTCGTATGAATTGTTCTTTTCCTGTTCCTTTATCTTTTGCAGATACATTAAGAATCCCATTAGCATCTATATCAAAGGTAACCTCTATTTGAGGAATTCCTCTAGGAGCTGGAGGTATATCGACTAAATCGAATCGTCCTATTTCTTTATTATCATTAAACATAGGTCTTTCTCCTTGTCCAACACGTATAGTAACTGCGGACTGGTTATCCGATGCAGTAGAAAATATTTCAGATTTTTTAGTAGGTATAGTTGTATTAGAATCAATAAGCTTTGTAAAAACTCCTCCTAAGGTTTCAATTCCCAAAGATAAAGGAGTTACATCTAATAATAATACATTTTGAACATCTCCTGTTAACACTCCTCCTTGTATAGCGGCACCAATAGCTACAACTTCATCTGGATTTACCCCTTTAGACGGTTTTTTTCCAAAAAATTTATCTACTTCATCCTGTACCTTTGGAATTCTAGTAGATCCACCTACTAAAATGACCTCATCTATATCTTTGGTATTTAAATGAGCATCTTCTAATGCTTTGGAACAAGGATTAATAGATCTTTGTATTAATTTTTCGGATAATTGTTCAAATTTTGCTTTAGTTAATGGAATAACTAAATGTTTAGGACCAGACTCTGTAGCTGTGATATACGGAAGATTAATTTCTGTTTGATTAGAAGAAGATAATTCTATTTTTGCTTTTTCGGAAGCTTCTTTTAAACGTTGTAAAGCCATAGGATCTTTTCTAAGATCTAGTCCTTCTTTATGTTTAAATTCATCGGATAAATAATCAATTATTACCTGATCGAAATTATCACCTCCTAAATGAGTATCTCCATTGGTAGATAAAACTTCAAAAACCCCATCTCCTAATTCTAAAATAGATACATCAAATGTCCCTCCTCCTAAATCATATACAGCTATTTTTTTATTTTGATTATTTTTATCTAGTCCATAAGCTAAAGCAGCTGCAGTGGGTTCGTTTATAATTCTCTCTACTTTTAATCCAGCTATTTCTCCGGCTTCTTTAGTTGCTTGTCTTTGTGCATCATTAAAATAAGCTGGAACCGTAATAACGGCTCTATTGACTTCTTCACCCAAATAATCTTCAGCAGTTTTTTTCATTTTTTGTAGAATCATTGCTGATATTTCTTGTGGAGCATATAATCTATTTTCTATATCTACCCGAGGAGTATTATTTCCTCCTTTTATAACTTTATAAGGGATATGTTTTAATTCTTCGGAAACTTCTGAATACATTCTTCCCATAAATCGTTTAATAGAAAAAATAGTTTTTTGTGGATTAGTAACTGCTTGTCTTTTTGCAGGATCTCCTATTTTTCTTTCTCCTCCTTCTACGAAAGCAACTATAGATGGAGTGGTTCTTTTTCCTTCTGAATTAGGGATTACGATAGGATCATTAATTTCCATAACAGCAACACAAGAATTTGTTGTTCCTAGGTCTATTCCTATAATTTTACTCATTTTTATTACGTTTTTTTCATATTTAGTTTAATCATTCAATTAATTAGATATCCAATCATTATGCCATACATGAAATAACTCCATAAATAGAAAGGGGTGTAACGCATACATAAAAAATTTTTCTTACATACAGGTTTCTTTTATGACAAAAAGTCATTAATTAAAGTTTTTAAAATTTATTATATTATATTTAAAAATAAAAATATGGATTCACTGAGTCTTAAAACTATTTCATATAACAAAAATTATATAATAAAATCATGGATAATAATGGATGCTACTGATCAAATTCTTGGTAGATTTTCTTCTAAAATCGCTTTTATTATGTTAGGGAAACATAAACCTTTTTTTTCTTATCATGTAGATTGTGGAGATTATGTAATAGTCATTAATTCTGACAATATTAGATTAACTGGGAAAAAATGGAATAAAAAAAAATATATTCATTATACTGGATATCCGGGGGGACAAAAAGAAATTCCTATTAAACGTTTATTTAATAAAGACTCAAGAGATATAATTTATAAAGCAGTGAAAGGTATGCTTCCAAAGAATCGTTTAGGTCGTTTAATATTTAAAAACCTTTATGTTTATAAAAAAAATGAACATAAACATCAAGCACAAAAACCCATAAAATTAAATTAGATTATGATTCATTCTATAGGAAGAAGGAAAAGATCTCTTGCTAGAATATATTTAAAATCGGGAACTGGAGTGATTATAGTTAATTCTAAAAAAATAGATCAGTATTTTCCAATGTATGTTCATCAAAAAATTTTATTTCCTATGAAAATTGTAGATAAATTAGATCATTTTGATATAACTATTAAAGTTTTTGGAGGTGGGTTCAATAGTCAAGCTGAATCGATTTGTCTTGCAATATCTCGTGCCCTTTGTCAAATTGATATAAAACATAGGAGTATATTAAAGGATGAAGGATTATTGACCCGTGATTCTAGAGAAGTAGAAAGAAAAAAATTTGGTCAAAAAAAAGCAAGAAAGAAATATCAATTTTCAAAACGTTAGAATTTTATTTTATTATGTTTAATAACAAAAAAATATGGAAATAAGTACTCAAGATTTATTGAAAGCTGGAGTTCATTTTGGACATATTGCACGAAAGTGGAATCCTAATATGCGTCCTTTTATTTTCATGAAAAAAGGGGGTTTTCATCTTATAGATTTATCAAAGACTATTTTACAATTAAAAGAAGCTTGTGAAGAATTGAAAAAAATAGTTATTACTGGTAAAAAAATATTATTAGTAGGGACAAAAGCTCAAGCTAAAGAAAAAGTATCTTATTATGCAAAAAAAATACATATGCCTTGTGTAACAGAAAGATGGTTAGGTGGATTTCTTACGAATTTTACAACTATTCGTAAATCTGTTAAAAAAATGAATAATATAGATAAAATGAAAAAAAATGGAACTTTTAATACTCTTTCTAAAAAAGAAAGATTATTAGTGGATAGGCTATATTCAAAATTATATAAAAATATTGGTAGTATTTCTACTATGAATCATATTCCAGGTGGAATTTTTCTTGTAGATCCAAATAAAGAAAAAATAGCTTTAACAGAAGCTAAAAAACTAAATATTCCTATTTTTGCTATGGTGGATACTAATACAAATCCTCATGGAATACACTATCCTATTCCTTCTAATGATGATTCTTCTAAATCAATAAATATTATTTTAAAATTTATATCCGAAGCTATTCAACATGGAATTTCTATAAAAAATAAGAGTGATAATGAAGAGAAAAATATGAAAAAATAATGAAAATCACGGTCGGTTTAGTTAATCAATTAAGAAAGATAACGGGAATTGGAATAATGGATTGCAAAAAAGCTTTAATCGATTCCAATGGAAATATGGATCAAGCCATTTGTTCTTTGAGAAAAAAAGGTAAAAAAATAGTTATAAATCATCATTCATTTGGAGCAAAAGATGGGGGATTAATCTCTTCCATTAATAGAGATAATTCATGTGGATCGATTATAGGAATTAGTTGTGAAACTGATTTTCTTTCTAGAAATTTTGAATTTTTAGATTTTTTATCGATGTTATCGGAAAAATCATTACTGTATAATACAAAAGAAGATTTTTTGTCTAGTTCATACGATGAAGATCATAATGTAAAAGAAGTTATTTTATATAAAATGGACATTTTTGGAGAAAAATTAGATTTAAAAATTTTTGAAAAAATAAATTCTCCATTTGTTATGAATTATACTCATTTTAACAATAAAATAGCAGTTATAGTTGGTTTTTCTTATAAAATATCGGATGTTATAGCTAAAAATATAGCGATGCATATTGCAGCAATGAATCCTATATCTATAGATGAAAATAAATTTCCAAATTCATTAATAAAAAAAGAAATTGAAATTATTAAACATCAGGTTGAAAAAAATAAAAATTCAGAAAAAATAATAAAACAGGTAATTCAAGGTAAATTAAAAAAATTTATATGTAATAATACTCTTATTAATCAAAAATTTATCAAAAACGACAAAATTACTATTCGAGAATATTTAAATACATTCAATAATTTAAAAATAAATCTTTTTAAAAGAATAAGCATTTAATGGAATTATTTGAATGAAAAAAAAAATAGTATTAATAATTTTAGATGGATGGGGGGTTTCTTCTAATAATTATTTTTCTTCTGCCATAGAACAAGCTCATACTCCATTTATAGATTTTTGTTCCAAAAATTATCCATTTAGTAGATTAAATGCATCAGGATCTTATGTAGGATTACCTAAAGATCAAATGGGGAATTCAGAAGTAGGACATATTAATTTAGGATCCGGACGAAAAGTAATTCAAAGTTTGGAAGAAATTAATATTTCCATTAAAAATGGATTATTTAGAAAAAAAATAGATCCTTTTTTTGAAGAAATCCATACTTCAGGAAAAAGAATCCATTTTATTGGATTATTATCAGATGGGGGAGTTCATTCTCATATGAATCATCTTTTTACACTTCTAAAAATAGCTAGTGAAAAAAAAATAGAGAATGTTTTTATTCACGTATTTACAGATGGAAGAGATACTTCTACAAAAAAGAGTATTTTTTATATAAAAAAACTTTTAGAAAAAACTAGAAAATATGTTGGAAAACTATCTTCTGTTATCGGAAGATATTATTCTATGGATCGGGATCAAAGATGGGATAGAATAAAAAAATCATACGATGCTATGGTTTATTCAAAAGGTATTTATACTAAAGACATTGTTTCATCTATAGAAAAATTCTATGAAAATGGAATAACTGATGAATTTTTACCTCCTTTAATAATAGTAAATGAAGAAATAGGATTACCTATTTCTAAAATTCAGGAAGGAGATATTGTTTTTTGTTTTAATTTTCGTCCAGATCGTTCTAGACAAATTACAGAATTATTGATAGGATATAAGGAAAATTCTTTTCCTTGGGTAAAAAAATTGAATCTACATCGTTATATTACTATGACCTCTTTTAATTCTGAATATAAAAATGTTGAAGTTTTTTTTGAAAAAAAATGTTTAAAAAATACTTTAGGGGAGATTTTAGAAAAAGAAGGTAAAAAACAAATTCGTATTGCAGAAACAGAAAAATATCCACATGTCACTTTTTTCTTTTCAGGAGGAAGAGAAGTCCCTTTTAATCAAGAAATAAGAATATTATGTGAATCTCCTAAAGTAGATACTTATGATTTAATTCCTGAAATGAGTGCAATGAAAATTGTAAAAAAAATTATTCCAGAATTAAAAAGAAAAGAATCAGATTTTATTTGTTTAAATTTCGCCAATCCAGATATGGTAGGACATACTGGTAAAATGAAAGAAACTATAAAAGCTTGTGAATTTGTAGATAAATGTACAAAACTTTGTTCTGAAGAAGCTATAAAAAATTCATATACAGTTATTATAGTAGGAGATCATGGAAATGCAGATTTAATGATTAATTCAGATGGAACTCCTAATACAACTCATAGTTGTTCTTTAGTCCCTTTTATTCTTTTAGATAGAAATATAAAAAAGAGAAATATTGTATTAAAAAAACTAGGATCTTTGTCAGATGTAGCTCCTACTATTCTATTTTTAATGAAAATACCTATTCCTCATATTATGAATGGTTGTTCTATTATAAAATATTACAAAAAATAATTGGATTTTGATGCAGTTAAAAACTATTGAAGAAATAATTTTAATAAAAAAAAGTGCTTTTTTGGCCTCTAGAACATTGGGAATGTTGTCCAAAGAAGTAAAACCAGGAGTAAATACCCTTTATTTAGATCAATTAGCAGAGAGTTACATAAGAGATCATGGAGGAATTCCTGCTTTCCTAGGATTGTATGGATTTCCAAATACTTTATGTGTTTCTCCTAATTATCAAGTAGTACATGGAATTCCAAATTTAGATCCTTTACGTGAAGGAGATATCCTATCTATAGATTGTGGAGTATATATGAATGGATTTTATGGAGAACATGCTTATACTTTTGAAGTAGGAAATATTTCAAATGAACTAAAAAAATTTCTTCGTTGTTCGAAACAGTCTCTTTACGTTGGAATTTCTAAGTGTCGATTTGGAAATAGTATAGGAGATATAGGAGCTTCTATCCAATCATATGTTGAAAAACATGGATATAATATTGTAAAAGATCTTGTAGGTCATGGAATTGGAAAAGAAATGCATGAAGCACCTCAAATTCCTAATTTTGGTAGAAAAGGAGAAGGTTTAAAATTAAAAAATGGATTAGTTCTTTCTATCGAACCTATGGTTAATTTTGGAACATCTGAAATTGTTTTTCACAAAGATGGATGGACTATTACTACATTAGATAAAAAACATTCTTCTCATTATGAACAAAATATTGCAATTGTAGATGGATTACCTTGTCTACTTTCTACTTTTCGTTATATTTATAAAGAATTGAATATAAGATCAATAGAAGAAGATGTTTTTCAAAATAAAAAAATAAATATTGATAACTTTTAATGTTAATTTATTGATTTAATTGTATTTTTTCATTAAATAGCATAATTTGCATTCTAACACATAGAATATGCCTACTATACAACAATTAATTAGAAAAGGTCGAACTTCTATTTTGAAAAAAAGGAAATCTATTGCATTAGAATTTTGTCCTCAAAAAAGAGGAGTATGCACTAGAGTTTATACTACAACCCCAAAAAAGCCAAATTCAGCAATGAGAAAAGTGGCTAGAGTCCGTTTTACAAATGGAAGGGAAGTTATTAGTTATATAATAGGAGAAGGGCACAATCTTCAAGAACATTCAATAGTATTAGTTAAAGGAGGGAGAGTAAAAGATTTACCAGGAGTAAAATATAAAATAGTACGAGGAGCCAGGGATACAGCAGGAGTTAATGGAAGAAAAAAAAGTAGAAGTAAATATGGGGCTAAAATAACTAAAAAAGATTAAACTATTAATTATCAATGAGAAAAACAAAAAAAAAAAATAAGATATATTTTCCTGATCCTAAATTTAATGATTCTCTTGTTACACGTTTTGTGAATCATTTGATGAAAAATGGAAAGAAAAATATAGCGTATAAAATATTTTATAATGCTATGAAAAAAATAGATCTTATAAAAGAAAAAGAAGATAAAACTGCATTAGAAATATGGAAAGAAGGATTAAAAAATGTTATGCCTCATGTAGAAGTTAGAAGTCGTCGTATGGGAGGCTCTAATATACAAGTTCCTATTCCCATTTCATCTAACAGTAAAATAACAAAAGCAATGAAATTATTGATATCTTGTGCTTTTATTAGAAATGAAAAAACAATGTCTAATAAACTAGCATTTGAAATATGGGATGCTTTTAAAGAACAAGGAGAGGCTGTAAAAAGAAAAGAAAATATTCATAAAATGGCTGAAGCTAATAAAGCTTTTTCTCATTTTAGATTTTAGTTTTTTATTTTCATTACATGATGTCTAAAAATTTAGAATATACAAGAAACATAGGAATAGCAGCACATATTGATGCAGGAAAAACTACTACAACGGAAAGAATTCTATTTTATACAGGTATTAATCATAAAATAGGAGAAGTTCATGATGGAGCAGCTACCATGGATTGGATGCAACAAGAACAAGAACGTGGAATAACTATAACTTCTGCTTCTACATGTTGTGAATGGATATATAAAAATAAAAAATATCAGATTAACATTATAGATACTCCAGGACATGTTGATTTTACTGTAGAAGTAGAAAGATCTATGAGGGTGCTAGATGGGATGGTTGTTTTATTCAGTGCTGTAGATGGAGTAGAACCTCAATCGGAAACAGTATGGAGACAAGCAGACAAATATGGAATACCTAGAATTGCTTTTGTGAATAAAATGGATCGTCAAGGAGCCGACTTTTTTAATGTATCTATTCAAATACGAAAAATATTAGGAGCGAATTCAGTTCCATTACAAATTCCTATTGGAAATGGGGATAGCTTTATAGGAGTAGTCGATTTGATTTCGAATAAAGCAGTAATATGGGATGATAAAAATTATGGAATGACATATAGGGAAATTCCTATTCCAGATAAAATGAAAAAATTGGTTAATGATTATAAAAATAATCTTATTGAAATTTTATCCGAACATGATGATGTTATCATGGAAAAGTTTTTATTTGATAGTACTTCTATTTCAGAAGATGATATTATTCTTTCTTTACAAAAGAATACGATAAGAATGAAAGTTACTCCTATTCTATGTGGTTCTTCTTTTAAAAATAAAGGAGTACAAGCTGTATTGGATGCTATATGTAGATATTTACCGTCTCCTCTTGAGGTAAAAGATATAGTAGGGATAAACCCTATGACCCATAAAAAAGAAACTAGAAAACCTAGCGAAAATGAGCCTTTTTCAGCTTTAGCTTTTAAAATAGCAAGTGATCCTTTTGTGGGGCGTTTAGCCTTTTTTAGAGTTTATTCTGGAAAAATAGAATCTGGGTCTTATAGCTTTAATTCTAGATCTAAAAATAAAGAACGTATTTCTAGAATATATCAAATGCATGCTAATAAACAAAACCCTATAGATAGAATTGGACCTGGAGATATAGCGGCTATAGTAGGATTTAAAGATATTAAGACAGGAGATACTTTGTGTGATGAAAAACATCCAATTTTATTAGAAAATATATCGTTTCCTGAACCTGTTATAGGTTTAGCAATAGAACCTAAATATAAATCCGATATAGATAAGATGAGTTTCGCTTTATCTAAATTGATGGAAGAAGATCCTACTTTTCAAGTAAGAACGGATTGTTATACAGGACAAACTATTATTTCTGGAATGGGAGAACTACATTTAGAAGTTCTTGTAGATAGAATGAAAAGAGAATTTAAAGTTGAAGTGAATCAAGGTAATCCTCAAGTAGAATATAAAGAAGCCTTAACAGAATTGGTAGAACATAGAGAAATTTATAAAAAACAAACAGGAGGTAGAGGAAAATTTGCCGATATTTTATTTAGATTGGAACCGGGAAATATAGGAAAATCTGGTTTAGTATTTATTAATAAAATTAAGGGAGGAAACATCCCTAAAGAGTATATTCCTTCTATAGAAAAAGGATGTAAAGAAATGATGAAAAACGGGCCTTTATCTGGATATGAAATAGACAGTGCTAAAGTAACTATATTAGATGGATCTTATCATTCTGTTGATTCGGATCAACTTTCTTTTGAATTAGCAGGGAAATTAGGATTTAAAGAAGCTGCAAAAAAAGCTAAACCTGTCTTATTAGAACCTATTATGAAATTAGAAGTTCTTGTTCCGGAAATTAATATGGGAGATGTGATAGGAGATTTGAACCGTAGAAGAGGTGTTATTCAAAATATGAATAGTAAAAATAATATAAAAGTGATCCAAGCTTTGATTCCTTTATCTGAAATGTTTGGATATGTAACAACGTTACGAACTCTTTCTTCTGGAAGAGGAACTTCTGTTATGGAATTTTCTCATTACGATATGGTTCCTTCCAATGTGATAGATAATATTATTATAGAAAACCGTAATAAAAGAATAAAAAAATAATAATATGGGTCATGATATAAAAATTAAATTAAAGTCTTATGATTATAACTTATTAGATAAATCAGCGGAGAGGATTGTGAATTCTGTATTACCTACAGGAGTAATATTGAACGGACCAGTTCCTTTACCTACTGAAAAAAAAATATTTACGGTATTACGTTCTCCTCATGTAAATAAAAAATCTAGAGAACAGTTTTTTCTTCCTACTCATAAAAGGCTTTTACAAATACATAATGCTTCATCTAAAACAGTAGATGCATTAATGAAATTAGAATTACCTAGTGGGGTTGAAGCAGAAATAAAAGTGTAAAAAAAATGGCAGGACTAATAGGAAGAAATATAGGAATGACAAGTATTTTTGTAGAAAATGGAGAACATGTTCCATGTACTATTGTTCAAGTAGGACCCTGTTATGTAGTTCAAATAAAAACAATAGAAAACGATGGTTATTTTTCTATTCAGTTAGGAATTGATGATAAAAAGATAAAAAAAACTAATAAATCTTTGTTAGGTCATTTTAAAAAAGCTGGATTGTCTCCTAAAAAAAAATTAATAGAATTTAGAAATAGTTCAAGTTCAGTTATTCCTTTTTCTTTAGGTAGTTTAATTCATATAGATTTATTTAAAGAAGGAGAATTAGTAGATATTCAAGGAATTTCTAAAGGAAAAGGATTTCAAGGTGTAATGAAAAGGCATCATTTTTCAGGTGTTGGAGAAAGAAGTCATGGGCAACATAATCGTTCTAGATCTCCTGGTTCTATAGGGGCTGGATCTGATCCCTCTCGTGTTTTTAAAGGAAAAAAAATGGCTGGAAAAATGGGTAAAAAGAATATAACTATTAAGAATTTAACAATATTGAAAATTGATACAATTCAAAACCTTTTGGTTTTAAAAGGATCAGTACCAGGAAATAAGAATTCCTATTTGATGATTAAAAAAAAGAAATGGAATTAAATATTTTAGATATCAAAGGAAATGAGACTAATAAAAAAGTAGAATTTAATGAAAATATTTTTTCTAAAAAGTCTTATCATTATTCTGTTTATTTAGAAATAAAAAGATATCTATCTGCTCAACGTCAAGGGACACATAAAACTAAAGAAAGAGGAGAATTATCTGGAAGTACGAGAAAACTACATAGACAAAAAGGAACGGGAAGTTCTAGAAAAGGAAATATAAAGAATCCAATTTTTAGAGGTGGAGGTAGGGTTTTTGGTCCTAGACCAAGAAAATATTCATTGAAATTAAATAAATTTACTAAAAGTAGAGTCAAAAAATTTATTATTGAGCATAAATTAATGCATAATAAAATAAAAATTATAGAAAATATTGATTTAGAAAAACCAAAAACCAAATTTATTTTAAATTTGTTGAATTTTTTGAAATTGAAAAATGAAAAATCTTTAATGATTTTAGGAGAAGGAAACAAGAATTTATATTTATCATCTAGAAATTTAGAAAATTTTAAATTATTAAATATAAATGAGCTAGATTGTTTTTCATTATTAAATTTTTCATATCTTATTTTTTCAGAAAATTCTATACAAAAGCTTAAAAAATTTTTGTCTATTTAATTATTTATTAAGATTATGATCTTTGTTAAACCTTCTATTACGGAAAAATCTTCTAAGAGAATTAAGGATAACTATTACACTTTTTATGTACGTATAAATTGTAATAAAATTCAGATAAAAAAAGAAATAAAAAAAGTATTTGGATGTTCTGCTAAAAATGTTAGAACAATGATTTATCCTAGAAAAGATAAATCTAAGTATACTAAAAAAGGATTTATTTATGGAAAAACTATTAGAGTAAAAAAAGCTATCGTACAAATTAATGAAAACCAAAAAATTGATTTTTTTAACCAAAAATAAATTTAATGTCAATTAAAAAGTTAAAACCTATTACATCTAGTCAACGTTTTAGAGTAAAAAATTCTTTTAATCAAATTACAAATTCTTATCCTGAAAAATCTTTAGTTAGGGGAAAATGTAAGTCAGGAGGAAGAAATAATGTTGGAAGAATGACTATGCGTTATTTTGGAGGAGGTCATAAAAAGAGATATAGAATAATAGATTTTAAAAGAAAAAAATTTGGAATTCCTGCTATTATAAAATCTATCGAATATGATCCAAATAGATCTTCTTTTATCGCTTTACTTCATTATCAGGATGGAGAAAAAAAATATATTATAGCAATGAATGGCTTAAAAATAGGACAAAAAGTTCTTTCTGGAAAGAATGTTCCGTTTCATGTAGGAAATTCTACTTTTTTAAGTGAAATTCCATTAGGATCTATTATTTCTTGTATAGAACTTAGACCAGGACAAGGAGCTAAAATAGCGAGAAGTGCAGGTTCTTTTGCTCAATTATTTGCAAAAGATGACAAATATGCTACTATTAAACTTCCTTCTGGAGAAGTAAGAATGATAATAATTAATTGTATGGCTACTATTGGAGTTGTATCTAATTTAGATCATCAATTAGAAATATATGGAAAAGCAGGAAAAAAAAGACATTTGGGTAGAAGACCTAGAACTAGAGGAGTCGCAATGAATCCTGTAGATCATCCAATGGGTGGTGGAGAAGGAAAAGCTTCCGGTGGAATACCTAGAAGTAGAACAGGAAATCCATCTAAAGGATTCAGGACTCGTTCTAGGAAAAAATACTCAAATAAATATATTTTGCAAAGAAGAAAACGATAAATTTTATTATGGCAAGATCTTTAAAAAAAGGACCGTATGTATCTGTAAAATTATATAAAAAGGTATTAAAAAATATAAAATCAGAAAAAAGAACCATTATTAGAACTTGGTCTAGACCTACTACTATTTTACCAGATTTTGTAGGACAAACTTTTGCAGTACATAATGGAAAACAGTTTATTAATGTATTTGTTACAGAAAATATGATTGGTCATAAACTAGGAGAATTTTCTCCAACTCGTATATTTAAAGGACATTCTGGATCTAAAAATAAATTAAAAATAAAAAACTGAAAAACTATTCAAAGATATGGAACAAAAAATAAGTATGGTTTCAGCTTCTTTGAATGGAGTTAGGATTTCTCCAAGAAAGATGAGATTGGTGGCTGATTTAATTCGAAATAAAGAGATACAAAAAGCTTTATCTATATTGGAATATAGCAGTAAAAAAAGAGTTTCTTATTTCTTTAGAAAATTGCTACTTTCTTTATTATCTAATTGGAAAAGAAAATATGAACAATTAGAGGATATCAATTTGTATATAAACAAAATTGTAGTAAATCAAGGAAAAACTTTAAAGCGATTACGTCCTGTACCTCAAGGTAGAGGTCATAGAATAAGAAAAAGATCAAGTAATATTTCGGTTTTTTTAGGAAAAAATAAAAAATAAATATATGGGACAAAAAACCAATCCAATTGTTAATCGTCTTGGAATTATAACTGGATGGCAATCCAGTTGGTGTAATAATTATAAATATAGAATACAAGAAGATTTTAAGGTAAGAAGATATATAGAAGCTAGACTTCCAAAAGGAATAGTTTCTCGCATTTTCATAGAAAGAACGTTAAAGTTTATTACTATTACTATTCGGACATCAAGACCTGCTCTTGTTATAGGAAAAGGAGGGGATGAAGTAGATACTCTTAGAAAAGAACTAAAAAAACTTACAAAAAAAGAAATACAAATTAATATTTCAGAAGTGAAACGTCCTGAATTAGATGCTCCTTTAGTAGCTAAAGGTTTAGTTAGGCAACTAGAAAATCGTATTTCTTATAAAAAAGCGATTAAATTATCTATTCTTTCTGCTATAAGAATGAATGCTCAAGGAATAAAAATTCAAATTTCTGGAAGACTAAATGGATCAGAAATGGGAAGATGTGAATCTTATAAAGAAGGAAGAATTTCTCTTGGTACTTTTCGTGCAGATGTAGATTATCATATGACAGTAGCTCATACTGTTTACGGGAGCATAGGAATAAAAGTATGGATTATGAAAGGAGAAGTATATGGAAAAAGGGAGTTATCTCCATTATTGGGAATACAACAAAAAAAGAAAAGAAATTATACTAGATATACTCATAGAAAAAATAAATAAGGATTTATTTATATGTTACAACCAAAAAAAACAAAATATAAAAAAAAACAAAAAGGAAGAATTAGAGGAAATTCTAAAAAAGGAGTTTTTCTTTCAAGAGGATTATATGGAATAAAAGCATTAGAAGGTGCATGGATAAGCTCAAGACAATTAGAATCAGCAAGAATTGCAGCTACTAGATATATGAAAAGAGAAGGCAAATTATGGATTAATATTTTTCCAGATAAACCGGCTACAAAAAAACCACAAGAAGTACGCATGGGTAAAGGAAAAGGACCTGTAGAATTTTGGGTTTCTGTAGTAAAACCAGGAAGAATATTATTTGAAATAGATGGAGTTGAAATGGATATAGCTAAAGAAGCTTTAAGATTAGCATCTCAAAAACTTCCTATAAAAACGAAATTCATTTTTTATAATGAAACATAATTATGAAAAATTCATGTATTAAAAATTTATCAATAGATGATTTGATTCAAAAAATTAAAATTAGTGAAGAAAATTATCATAAATTAAAATTTAATCATTATGTTAAAATGAATAAAAATACTATCAAAGTTCGATTCTTAAGAAGAAATATTGCTAAATTAAAAACAGAGTTAAATAAAAGAAAAATAAATAAATGATAGATAGGAAAAAATCTATAATATTACGGAATATTAGAAAACAAAGACAAGGAATAGTTATAAGTGATAAAATGAATAAAACTATTTTAGTTTCTGAAATTAAAAAAGTGAAACATAGATATTATGGAAAAAGTATTTTGAAAAAAAAAATATATATGGTTCATGATGAAAAAAATATTTCTAAGAATGGAGATAAAGTAAATATTATGGAAATACGACCTATGAGTCGAAAAAAATGCTGGAGATTAGTCTCTATATTAGAAAAATCTAAATGAATAATAAACAATAGTTAAACGATAGTTGTTATGTTACAACAAGAATCTCTATGTAAAGTATCGGATAATACAGGTGCTAAAGAAGCATTAATTATTAGAGTTTTAGGAGGATCTAAGAGAAGATATGCTTCAATAGGTGATACTGTAGTTGTTTCTATAAAAATAACTGTATCTGGAGGAGTCACTGTAAAAAAAGGACAAGTATCTAAAGCCGTAATTGTTAGAACCAAAAATAGAACTAGGAGAAAAGATGGATCTTATATAAGTTTTGATGATAATGCTTGTGTATTAATAAATGCTTCTGGAGAAATGATAGGAACAAGGGTTTTTGGTCCAGTAGCTAGAGAGCTTAGAGAAAAGGAATATATGAAAATTATATCTTTGGCACAAGAAGTTTTGTAGAATGATATTCTATAAATAAATAGAAACATGAAAAAGATAAAAAAAGAAGATAAAGTATTAATTTTATCAGGAAATTATAAAGGAAATAAAGGGGTAATAAAAAAAATTTTTCCTAAAAAGAACAAGGCGATTATAAGTGGTTTAAATATGGTAAAAAAACACATTAAACCTAGTATAAAAAAACCTAAAGGAGGAATTTTTGAGAAAGAAGCCCCCATTCATATATCTAATTTGAAAAAAATGAAAGAAAAATGATTTATAACTCCAGATTATATAAATTATATAAGGAAAAAATAATACAAAATTTAGTAAATAAATTTGGATATACTTCTGTTATGGAAGTTCCTAGACTAAAGAAAATAGTAATTCATCAAGGAGTAGGGAGTTCCGTTTTAGATAAAAAAATAATAGATTTTTCTTTAAAAGAAATAACAAATATAACAGGACAAAAAGCTGTTTTATGCTATTCTAAACATGATGAATCTGGATTTAAATTGAGGAAAGGAATCCCGATAGGAGTTAAAGTAACTTTACGTAGAACAAAAATGTTTGAATTTTTAGAAAGACTTATTGTAATTTCTTTGCCTAGAGTAAGAGATTTTAATGGAATAAAAAACAATAGTTTTGATGGTAATGGAAATTATAATATGGGGATTATAGAACAAATTATTTATCCTGAAATTAATATTGATAAAATAAAAAAAAATATGGGAATGAATATCACATTTGTGACTTCCGCTAAGAATGATATAGAGGCGAAGAGTCTTTTATCATTTTTTGGAATTCCTTTTAAAAAAAAATAAAATGGCTAAAGAATCCGTTAAAGCAAGACAGAGAAAAAGAGAAAAAATGGTAATAAAATATGCAAATAAAAGAAAAATTTTGAAAGAATCTGGAAATTATGAATTATTGCAAAAATTACCTAGAGATGCATCTCCTGTTCGTTTGAGAAATAGATGTTCTATTACTGGAAGATGTAGGGGTTATATGCGAAAATTTGGAATTTCTCGTATTGTTTTTAGAAATTTAGTTTCTCAAGGATTTATTCCTGGAGTTAAAAAAGCCAGTTGGTAAAAATTATAAAAAAAAATATGGATCCTATTGCTGATTTTTTGACTAGAATTAGGAATGCTAGTTTATCAAAACATAAACTTTTGGAACTTTCTTTATCTAATATAAAAAGAGAAATTACTAATGTTTTATTAGAAAATGGATATATTTTAGATTATAAAGTAGATTCACAAAAAAAAATAATTAAAATAGCTTTAAAATATTATCAAGGAAAAATTTGTGTAATTCAACAAATAATTAGGATCAGTAAACCAGGACTGAGAAAATATTGTAAATATAGAAATTTACCTAGAGTGTTAAATGGATTAGGTATTGCTATAATTTCGACTTCTGATGGAATTATAACAGATAAGCAAGCTAGAAAAAAGAAAATAGGAGGAGAGATTTTATGTTATGTATATTAATAAACTAAAAATTTTAAAATGTCTAGAATTGGAAAAAAATATATTTACATACCTGAAAATGTAAAAGTTACAATAATTGAAAATAAAATATCGGTGAAAGGAATTCTAGGGTCTTTCAACCAAATAATTCCAAATCAATTACAATTACGGTTACAAAAAAATCAGTTATTAGTTTGTAGAAATAAAGAAGATAAAAAATCTAAATCTTTACATGGATTATATCGTGTTTTAATAAATAATATGATGATAGGGGTTACTTATGGATTTTTTAAAAAGTTAGAATTAGTAGGAGTAGGTTATAAAGCTAATTATAATGATAAAGAAAAGATTTTAGATTTAAATCTAGGTTTTTCTCATAATATTATGTTACAACTTCCTGAAGAAATTGATATAGAAATTGAATCAGAAAAAGGAAAAAATTATATAATTATTTTAAAATCTCACGATAAACAACTTTT
Organism: Blattabacterium cuenoti; assembly: GCF_014251655.1. Classification (NCBI taxonomy): domain Bacteria; kingdom Pseudomonadati; phylum Bacteroidota; class Flavobacteriia; order Flavobacteriales; family Blattabacteriaceae; genus Blattabacterium; species Blattabacterium cuenoti. Next base: position 395,643 of record NZ_CP059225.1, on the reverse strand, counting down.
GGGGATTGTATCCGAAAAAATTAGATCTTTCAGAAAACCAGAACCTTATAAAGGGAAAGGAGTAAGATATTTTGGAGAAATCATTCGTAGAAAATCCGGAAAATCCGCTTAAATAATTTTATATGAAAAATAAAAAATCAAGAAAAATTTTTGGAAAACCCAATCGACCAAGAGTTTCTGTATTTAGAAGTAATAAAGGAATATATGCACAAATTATAGATGACGTATCTAGAAAAACTTTAGTTTCTTCTTCTTCAAGAGAAAAAATATTTTCTAAAAAATCTAGAAAAACAAAAATAGAGTTATCCAATGAAGTAGGGAAATTGTTAGGACAAAAAATTAAAAAACTAAAAATAAAAAAATTGATATTTGATAAGGGAAAATATTTATATCATGGTCGAATAAAATCTTTAGCTGATGGAATTAGAGAATCTGGTTTAGAATTTTAGGATAAAAAAAATGAATAAAAAAATAAAATATACAGGTCTGGAATTAAAAGAAAAATTAGTTGGAGTAACAAGAGTATGTAAGGTTACTAAAGGTAGAAGATACTTTAGTTTTAGTGCTATTGTTATAAAAGGAAATGAAAATGGAATAGTTGGTTATGGATTTGGAAAATCTAAGGAAGCACCAGATGCTATTCATAAAGCAGGAGAACAAGCTAAAAGGAATATTTGTAAAGTTTGTATTTCTAACGGAACTATACCTCATGAACAAGAATCCAAATATGGAGGAGCTCGTGTTCTTATTCGTCCAGCATCAGATGGTACTGGAATTATAGCTGGAGGACCTTTAAGAGCTGTTTTAGAAGCGGTTGGGTTAAGAAATGTTTTATCTAAATCAAAAGGATCTTCTAATCACCATAATGTTATTAAAGCAACAATGAAAGCATTAAGTAGTATGAGAGATGCATCTATTATAGCAAAACAAAGAGGTATTACTATTCAAAAAGTATATGATGGATGTTAAACATTTATTAAAAAAAAATATTATTATATTTAAAAAAAAAAAATTGAGATTAGGGAGAGGACAAGGCTCTGGGAAAGGGGGGACTTGTGGAAGAGGACATAAAGGAGCAAAATCAAGATCTGGTTTCTCTAAAAAAATAGGGTTTGAAGGAGGACAAATGCCAATCCAAAGAAGGATTCCTAAATTTGGATTTAGAAAAAAAAGAAAAAAATTTATAGGTATTAATTTAGATGTTATCCAAAATTGGATTGATCAAAAAAAAATTAAAGAAAAAGATATTATTAATAAAAAAATTTTGTTAAAAAAAAATTTAATCAAAAAAAATGATTTTATTAAAATATTAGGAAGAGGAAAAATTCATTATCCTTTAAAAATATATGGATCTAAATTTAGTAAAAAAGCTTTATTGTCTATAAAAAAAGCAGGAGGAGAAACTCATCTTTGTAAGAATGAATAATTATTATGAATAGTTTTTTTAAAACTTTTCACAATATTTGGAATGTAAAAGAATTACGAAAAAAAATAATAACTACTTTAAGTTTCTTATTAGTTTATCGTTTTGGTGCTTATATTCCTATTCCAGGAATTAATCCTTTAGGAATTAGTGATTTTATGGATAAACTCCATGCTGGATCTAAAGGTTTAATGCAAATATTATCCTCTTTTACTGGTGGAGCTTTTAATCGTGCTTCTATTTTAGCTTTAGGAATAATGCCTTATATATCTGCTTCTATTATAATACAACTGATGTGTATTATTATTCCTCATTTACAAAAATTACAGAGGGATGGAGAAAGTGGAAGAAAACAAATTAGTTTTATTACAAGATGGTTAACCGTCGTTATATGTTTAATACAAGCTCCTATATATCTTGTTTCTCTAACTCAACAGTTTATTCCTTTTTCATCTATATCTTATTCTACTGTTTATTTAATTGATATAAATACTTTTTATGGAAAAAGTTTATTTTGGATTATAGGAGTAATGGTTTTAACTTCCGGAACTTTATTTACTATGTGGTTAGGTGATAAAATAACGGATCAAGGAATAGGAAACGGAATATCTTTAATAATTATGTCTGGAATAATTGCACGTTTTCCAGACGCTATAACAAAGGAAATTTTTAATAAATTAGGAATTAAAAATGGTGGATTAATAATTTTATTTTTTGAATTTTTATTATGGTTATTAGTAATTTTATTTTCTATTTTAATCATTCAATCTGTCCGAAAAATTCCAGTTCAATATGTATCTCATTATAAATCATTAGGATTAGTAATCCCTAAATTTAGTCATAAAAAACACCAATATATTCCATTAAAGATGACTGCTGCAGGAGTCATGCCTATCATATTTTCTCAAGCTATTATGCTTTTTCCATTAACATTTTCCAACTATGTAAAAAACATTAAAATAAAAAACTTTTTTCATTGTTTTCAAGATATTTATGGATTATGGTATAATATGACTATTTTTATTTTCGTAATAATTTTTACCTTTTTTTATACAGCTATTACTATTCCAGTAAATCAAATAGCTGATGATTTAAAAAGAAGTGGAGGACATATTCCAAGTATAAAACCAGGAAAAGAAACAGCGGAATATATAGATTATATTTTATCAAAGATCACATTTCCAGGATCGATTTTATTGGCTATAATAGCTATATTACCATCTATAGTATTTCGAATAGGAATTACTCAAAATTTTTCTCTATTTTATGGAGGAACTTCATTACTAATAGTAGTTGGAGTTATTTTAGATATATTGCAACAAGTAAATATACATTTGTTAAATTACCATTATGATGGATTAATGATGAAGAAAAATGGTAGGAGTAGATACACTAAATTATGATTTTTTATGTATATTATAAATTAGAATTAGATATCGTTTTTTTATTATTATGACTAAACAAAAGCATATTGAAGTTGATGGAACTATTATAGAATCATCTCCAAATGCAATGTTTCGTGTTGAATTAGAAAATGGATGTATAGTGAAAGCTCATATATCTGGAAAGATGAGAATGCATTACATAAAAATATTGCCAGGAGATAAAGTGAGATTAGAAATATCATCTTATGATTTAGAAAGAGGAAGAATAACTTATAGATATTAATAAACAATATATATGAAAATAAAAGCTTCTTTAAAAAAAAGAACTGTAAACTGTAAAATAGTTAGAAGAAAAGGGAAATTACGTATTATTAATAAGAAAAATCCTAGATTTAAACAAAAACAAGGTTAACTGCATTAGTTTATGGGGGTTAGAATTTCAGGTGTAGATCTTCCTATTTCTAAAAGAGGAATAATAGGTTTAACTTATTTATATGGAATAGGAAAAAGTTTATCAAAAAAAATATTGAATTCTGTTGGAATAGACGAAAATAAAAAAGTAGAAGAATGGTCTGATGAAGACTTGAGCGAAATAAGGAAATTTATATCTAATCATATAAAAATTGAAGGAGAATTAAGATCTGATGTGCAAATCAATATAAAGCGACTAATGGATATAGGTTGTTATATAGGAACTAGACATAGAAAAGGATTACCATTAAGAGGACAAAAAACAAAGAATAATTGTAGAACTAAAAAAGGACGTAAAAAAACTGTAGCAAATAAGAAAAAAGCTACAAAATAATATTTAAGTATATGGTAAAATCTTCATCAGGAAAAAAAAAATCAGTTGTGATAGATTCTTTAGGAGAAGCTCATATTAAAGCCACTTTTAATAATATAATTATTACTTTAACAAATAAAAAAGGAGATGTTATTGCATGGTCTTCATCTGGAAAAATGAATTTCAGAGGATCTAAAAAGAGTACTCCATATGCTGCTCAAATGACAGCGGAAAATGTAGCAAAAAAAGGATTAAATGCTGGAATAAAAAAAGTAGAAGTAAAAGTAAAAGGACCTGGAGCTGGAAGAGATGCTGCTATACGAGCATTAAGTAATTCAGGAATTATAGTTACAATGATTAAAGATATTACTCCATTACCTCACAATGGATGTCGTCCTCCTAAAAAAAGGAGAGTTTAATAAAAAAAAATTATGGCAAAATATACAGGTCCTAAAACTAAAATATCTAGAAGATTTGGAGAATGTCTCTACGGAATAGATAAATATTTCGAAAGAAAAAAAAACCCATCTGGTCAACACGGAAATAATCGTAGAAGAGGAAAACGTTCAGAATATTTCATACAATTAATAGAAAAACAAAAAGCAAAGTATACTTATGGAATATTAGAACGTCAATTTGAAAAATTATTTTTTGAAGCTGCTAGAAAAAAAGGGATCACTGGAGAACTATTATTGCAATCGTGTGAAAGTCGTCTTGACAACATAGTTTTTAGACTAAAATTTGCTCCTTCTAGATCTTCTGCTCGTCAAATCGTTTCACATAGACATATTGTAGTAAATAATCATATTGTAAATATACCATCTTTTAGACTTAAACCAGGAGATAAAATAGGTATAAAAGAAAAATCTAAAAAACATCCAGTCATATTAAATTCTTTACAAAAGAAAATAGGTCCATTAGTAGAATGGTTAGTTTTGGATGAAAAAAATATGTTTGGTATATTTAGAATTATGCCTAAAAGAATGGAAATACCTGAAAATATTAAAGAACAATTAATTGTTGAATTATATTCCAAATAATAGAAAATTGTATGGCTATTCTGGATTTTGTCAAACCTGATCAAATTATAATATGTGAATTATCAGGTAATAAAGCAGTTTTTCATCTAAAACCGTTAGAACCTGGATATGGAATTACTTTAGGAAATGCATTAAGAAGAGTTTTATTAAGTTCTTTAAAAGGTTTTGCTGTTACTTCAATTAGAATTAAAGGAGTTAAATATGAATTTTCTACTATAGAAGGAGTAGTGGAAGATGTAACTGAAATAGTTTTAAATTTCAAAAAAATTCGTTTAAAACAAACAATTTCAGGAACTCATCAAGAAACAGTAAACGCTTTCATTAATTATGGAAAAGTAGTAACAGGAGAAATTTTAAACAAATTTATTTCTGGATTTCAAATTTTAAACGAAGATCTAATTATTTGTAATAAAGAGGAATCTATCCCTTTAGATATAAGTTTTACAATTGAAGAAGGAAGAGGTTATATTCCAGCAGAGGAAAACAAAAAAAACAATGATTATTTGATTGGAACTATTCCTATAGATTCTATTTATACTCCTATTAGAAATGTTAAATATACAATAGAAAATTGTCGAGTTGGGCAAAAAACTGATTTTGAAAATCTTTCATTAGAAATAAAAACAGACGGCTCGATATGTCCCAAATCAGCGTTAATGAACGCTTCCAAAATATTAATTCAATATTTTTCTATTTTTTCTTATGAAAAAATAGGAAAAAAGAAAGAAGAAGAAATTAGAAAAAATAAAAAATATGATGAGGATTTTTTAAGAATGCGTGCTTTATTAAAATCTAAATTAAATGATATGGATTTATCTGTTCGAACAAAAAATTGTTTAAAATCAGAATCTATAAAAACTATAGCAGATTTAGTTAGTTGTAATAGAAACAGTATGTTAAAAATGAGGAATTTTGGAAAAAAATCTTTAGATGAATTAGAAAGTAAAATGAAAGAAAAAGGATTATATTTTGAAATGGATATATCAGAATACAAATTAAAAGAATGAGATATTATGAATCATAGAATAAAAAATAATTCTTTAGGAAGAAAATGTGGACATAGAAGATCTATTCTTTCTAATCTTGCTTCTTCTTTGATAAAAAAAAAAAGAATTTTTACCACTTTAGCCAAAGCTAAAGCTCTAAGGAAATATATAGAACCTATTATTACAAAATCAAAAATCAATACAACTCATTCAAAAAGAAATATATTTTCATATTTAAGAGATAAAAACGCCGTATCAGAATTATTTCAAAATATTTTTGAAAAAGTTCGTAATCGTCCTGGTGGATATACTCGTATAATAAAAACTGGATCTCGTTTTGGAGACCAATCTCCTATTTCTTTTATTGAATTAGTAGATTTTAATGAAATATATAATACACCTAAAAAAATAATTAAATCTGTAAGAATAAGGCGTAGTAGAAAAAAAAAAAAATGAACAATGAGTAAAATTAAAAGTATTAATGCTAGACAAATATTAGATTCTAGAGGAGATCCTACTATAGAAGTAGATGTAATAACAGATAAAAATATATTAGGACGTGCGTCAGTCCCGTCTGGAGCTTCAAAAGGAGAAAATGAATCTTTCGAATTACGAGATAATCAAAAAGATATTTTTTCAGGAAAAGGAGTATTGAAAGCGGTTAAAAACATAAACAATATTATTGCACCTGAATTAATAGGAAAATCTGCTTTAGATCAAATTTGTATTGATAAATTAATGTTGGAATTAGATGGAACAGTAAATAAAAAAAGATTAGGATCCAATGCCATTTTAGCTATTTCATTAGCTACTGCAAAAGCTGCATCTAATGAATTGGAAATTCCTCTTTATAAATATATAGGAGGAGTATATACATGTGAACTTCCCATTCCTTTAATAAATATTGTAAACGGAGGAAAACACTCCAATGCTCCTATCGTTTTTCAAGAATTTATGATAGTTCCTATAACAGCTAATACTTTTTTAGAAGCAATACAAATGGGATATAAAGTTTTTTATCAACTAAAAAAAATTCTACAACAAAAAGGTTTATCTACAAGTGTAGGGGATGAAGGGGGAGTCAGTCCTAATTTTAATGGAGTAGAAGATGTATTAGATCATATATTAGAAGCTATACATTTAGCTAATTATGAACCTTATGATCAAATAGGAATAGCTATAGATTGTGCTGCTTCTGAATTTTATCAAAATAATAAATATGATTATTCTAAATTTGAAAAAAAATTAGAAAATTCAAAAAAGTCTAAAAAAGAACATATTCATTATTTATCTTATTTAATTAAAAAATATCCTATTATATCTATCGAAGATGGAATGGATCAAAACGATTGGGAAGGATGGAAACTATTAACAGATGAAATAGGAGATCAAATTCAATTAGTAGGAGATGATCTTTTTGTGACTAAGGCGAGTATATTAAAAAAAGGAATAAAAAAAGAAGTGGCAAATTCTATTTTAATAAAAGTAAACCAAGTTGGAACATTAACAGAAACAATTGAAACAATTAATTTAGCTAAAAAAAACAAGTATAAAAATATAATTTCTCATCGTTCTGGAGATACAGAAGATTCTTTCATAGCAGATCTTTCAGTTGCATTTAATATAGAACAAATAAAAATAGGTTCTATTTGTCGTTCTGAACGAACTTCAAAATATAACCAATTATTGCGCATTGAGGAAGAACTTGGGAAACATTCTTTTTATTCAAAATGGAAGAATTTATTCCAATAAAAATAAATGATAATCTTAATTTTTATTTTTGGATATTTGTTTATTCTTTTAGAAAGTTTATTATCACTAAATAAAGTTATTCCATCCATTCTAATGGCTACTATTTGTTGGTCATTAATTATATTATTTCATATTCCTGTTTATGAATTTAATCAATCTATCATTATAAAAAAAGATCCAAGATCTTTATTATTATTTCATTTGGGAAAAACATCTGAAATTGTTTTCTTTCTTATTGCAGCCATGTCAATTATTGTCATAATTGATAAATATTCCGGATTCGATGCTTTAAGAGAATTATTTTATAAAAAGACGAGAAACACAAAACGAAGATTTTTATGGATGATAAATTTAATTTCTTTTTTATTATCTGCAATAATAGATAATCTAACAGCAACTATGGTTTTGATTTCTCTTCTTAGAAAAACAGTTATTAATTATAAAGAACGTTTATATTACTTAGGATTAGTTATTATATCTGCTAATGCAGGAGGAGTATGGTCTCCAATAGGAGACATAACGACAAGCATGTTGTGGATTTCCAATAAAGTGACCACTCTCCGTCTTGTAAAAAAAATATTTATTCCATCTATATTATGTATGTTTATATCCACTCTTATAGCTTCTTATATGCCCATATTTAATGGATTTATCCAAATAAAAAAAAGTAAATTATCAAAAAATGATCTTAATAGAGGTTTTTTTATGTTAAAAACAGGTTTATTTTTAATATTATTAGTTCCATTAATGAAAACAATAGTTGGAATTCCTCCATACATGGGAATGATGTTATCTCTAGGTATTCTTCTTTGCATAGTAATTAAAAAATACAAAACTATTTATTCTATAGACGAAATTTTTAGAAAAATAGATATTTCCAGTATTTTGTTCTTTTTTGGAATTTTACTTTCTGTCTCTTCTTTAGAAGCAATGGGAAAATTATATCATTTATCTCATTGGATCAATAAAATAGTTCATACATGGAGAATAACAACTTTTATATTTGGATTAATTTCTTCTATTATAGATAATGTACCTTTAGTTGCAGCTACTATTTCTATGTTTTCTTATCCAATTGATCATGATTTATGGCATTTTATAGCTTATGTATCTGGAACAGGAGGAAGCATTTTTCTTATAGGATCTGCTGCAGGAGTAACTGCTATGGGAATGGAAAAAATAGATTTTTTTTGGTATTTAAAAAAAATTAGTTGGATTGCTTTAATTGGTTATATATCTGGATTTTTTTATCTTTTAATTTATCCATTTTTTTCTTTGTAAAAATTCTATAAAATTACTTTTTAGATATGAAAAAGGAATAAAAATAAGAGGAGTCACAATTTGAAACCATAAAGAAAATGGACAGAAAAAAAAATATGAAAAGATACTACTAAGAATACAATAAAACTAGTTAATATAGCAGAAGCTTTTTTCGCATTTTTTGCAAAAAAAGTAGTTATTATTTCTCCTAATAGAACACTAAAAAGATAAAAAAAATCAAAATAAAAAAGAATAGACTAGGGCTTTAATAAGAATACATTTAAATTTAAATAAAGGAATATTTTTTATTTGTAAAAACTTTTTTTTTATAAGTTCAATAAAAATAAGTATTTCAATAATACTTATTGATACTCCTGTAAATACTGATAATATATTATGATACATACATATAAATAAAATCTTTTTTTTTGTAAAAATAAATATCAATTTTAATTTTTTTGTTATGAATTCTACTGTAAAAAATATAGATTGGATTTCGATTAAGAAGTACGAAGATATTTTATTTCTTTTTTGGAAAGGTATTTCTAAAATAATAATAAATAGACCATGGTGTCATAATGCTTTTCGTGTAGAAACAGTAAAAGAAATGATAGAAGCTATAGATATATGTAGAGATAGAAAAGATATAGACGTATTAATTATAACGGGTTATGGAGATAAATCATTTTGTTCTGGTGGAGATCAAAATACAAGAGGTTTAGGCGGATACTTGGGAAAAGATGGATTTATTAGATTAAATATTTTAGATTTTTATAAAAAAATACGAGAAATTCCTAAACCTGTTATTGCTATGGTTAATGGTTATGCTTTTGGAGGAGGGCATGTTTTGCATGTTGTTTGTGATTTAACTATCGCATCAGATAATGCTACTTTTAGTCAAGTAGGTCCTAAAGTAGGTTCTTTTGATGGAGGATTTGGGTCTTCTTATTTAGCTCGTCATATTGGTCAGAAAAAAACAAGAGAAATGTGGTTTCTATGCAAAGAATATACGGCTGAAGAAGCATTAAAAATGGGTTTGATTAACAAAGTAGTAAGTAAAAAACAATTAGAAAAAAAAACCATAGAATGGTGTAAAACAATACAAAAAAGAAGTCCTATGTGTTTAAGAATGATCAAACGTTGTTTAAATGCAGAATTAGATGGACAACATGGATTAATGCAATTAGCAGGAGATGCTACTTTAATGTTTTATTTAACAGAAGAATCTCAAGAAGGTAAAAAAGCTTTTTTGGAAAAAAGAAATCCAAATTTTAAAAAGTTTCCAAAATTTTTATGAAACTGAAATATTGGATAAAAGCAGCTCGTTTACATACTCTACCTTTATCTTTTTCTGGAATAACTTTAAGTTTTTTAATATCCAGATCTAGAGTATACGTAAATTTATATATATATATTTTATGTTCTATTACTGCTTTATTATTACAAATATTAGCAAACTTTTCAAATGATTATGGAGATAGTATTAATGGAGTAGATAATGATAAACGTATAGGACCAAAAAGAACAGTACAATGCGGTTATATTTCATTATTAGAAATGAAAAAAGCTATTTATTTATTTTCTATATTATCTTTTATTTCAGGATTTATATTGATTTTAACAACTATTTCATGGAATAAATTTTTTATCCTTTATTTTTTTGGAATTTTGATTTGTATTTATGGATCTATAAAATATTCTATCGGATATCGTCCTTATGGATACATAATAGGGATGGCGGATTTATTTGTTCTTCTATTTTTTGGAATTTTATCAATAGAAGGAAGTTATTTTCTATATACAAAAACTTTACATATGGATATGCTTTTATTATCTTTATCTATAGGATTATTAAATGTAGCTGTTCTAAATATAAATAATATGAGAGATATAGATAGTGATCTTAAAAGTAAAAAGTATACTATGGCTGTATGGTTAGGAATGAAATATGCTAAAGTTTATCATATGATTATTATTTTTATTTCAATTTTATTAGGGAGTATATTTGTTTTTTTTAATCAAAAAACTATTTATCAATGGTTATTTTTTGGATTAATTGTTCTATTTTTAGGATTACATGTAAAAGAAATGATGTTTATTAAAAAAAAAAAATATTTAGTTTAAAATTAAAAAAACTAGTTATAATTATTTTTTTATATGTATTAAGTATTGGAATAAGTCTATTCTTATAAAAAATATTATTATATCATGAAAATTACTTTTTTTACTCATAGTACATGTATACTTGAGATACATGAAAAACATTTATTAATTGATCCTTTTTTTTCAAAAAATCCTATTTTCAGGAATATAGATTTTTTGAAATTTACTAAAAATTTAGAAAAAATTGATTATATTTTATTAACTCATGCACATTATGATCATGTTTGTGATGTTGAGTTTTTTTCACGAAAATTTACTAATTCTTTAGTAATTTCTAATTACGAAATATCTAATTATTTTGATAAAAAAGGAATAAATACTTATGGAATAAATTATGGATCTTTTATTTCTTTTCCTTTTGGAAAATTAAAATATGTTTGGGCTGTTCATTCTAGTGTTTTTGATGATGGAACTTATGGAGGAAATCCTGGAGGATTTCTTTTACATACAGATGAAGGAAATTTATATATATCAGGAGATACATCTTTAACATATGAAATGAATCTTATTCCTAATTTTGGAAAATTAGGACTTTCCATTTTACCAATAGGAGGCAGATATACTATGGATATAAATGAAGCCGTCATTGCTTCTGAATTTCTGAAATGTGAAAAAATACTAGGAGTTCATTATAATACTTTTTCAAGTATTCAAATTAATAAAAAACAAGCAAAAAAAATTTTTTATGAAAAAGGAAAAGAATTAATATTATTGAAAATGGGAGAAAGTATAGATATTTAAATATGAATAAAAAAAATTTTTTTTTAAAAGAAAAAACTTTTTATTTGAAAAATAAAATATTTAATTCTAATAGAACTTTTATAACAAATACGATTTGGTTCTTTGTATTAAAAAAAAATAATAAAATAATAGGAATAGGGGAGTGTAATCCTCTATTAGATACTTTTAAAGATTCAAATCAATTTAAATTTAAAGAAGAATTAGATAAAGTTTATAAAAAAGTAATTTCTTTAAAAAAAACCAAAATATGTTATTATCATAAATATATTTCATATCCGTCTATTTTATTTGGATTAGAGCAAGTTTTGTTAAGTTTAAAAAATAAATTTCCAGTACTATATAATTCTAAATTTGTAAATGGAAAAGAAGGAGTTCCTGTAAATGGATTAATATGGTTGAATTCTTTTAATAAAAAGAAAGAAAATAATGTAATGAAATATATAGGAGATAAAATTATGGAAGGTTTTTCATTTATAAAAATAAAAATAAATACAAAACTTTTTAACTATCAATATTTTATATTAAAAAAGATAAAAAAAAAATATCCAATTGCAAAAATACGAATAGATGCAAATGGTTGTTTTAATAATGTAAAAGATACCTTATTTTATTTAAATAAACTTTATGAATTAAATATGGTTTGTTCAATAGAACAACCTATTTTATCCGGAAACTGGAAATATATGTCGGAAATATGCAAACAATCAAAAATTCCTATAGCTTTAGATGAAGAATTAAAGGGTATAAATAATTTAGAAAATAAAAAAAGATTATTAGATTTTATAAAGCCTAAATATATAGTGATAAAACCTAGTATTAATGGTGGTTTTTTTGGATCTAAAGAATGGATATTAGAAGCTAAAAAAAGAGAAATAAAATGGTGGATTAGTTCTTCTTTAGAAAGTAATATAGGAATTAATGCTATTGCTCAATGGACTTTTATCATTGATAAAAAATATAAAAATAAGATTAATGTTCATGGATTAAATACAGGATTTTTATATATAAATAATTGGGAATCTCCTTTAGAAATAAAAAAAGGTTCCATTTGGTATAATCCATTATTAAAATGGAAAATAAAAATATAAAAAAATGTGGATAGATTTTTCTAATAAAGAAAAATTTTATTTTTATGATATAGAAAAAAATAACTCTAATTGGAAAAAGGATATTTTTTCTTTCCTGAATAATTGGTATAAAAATAATCCAATATTAATGATTTCTACTTCTGGAACAACAGGAACTCCTAAAAAAATATTTTTAGAGAAAAAATATATGATAGAAAGGGCTATAAAAACCGTACATTTTTTGAAATTAGAAAAAAAAAAAATTAAAGGTTTATTATGTCTATCTGCAGGTTTTATAGCTGCTAAAATGTTTTTAGTTAGAGCTATTATTTTTAAATGGAAAATATATTGTATACCTCCATCATCTAATCCATTAAAAAATATAAATAAATATTTTGATATATCTTCAATGGTTCCTATGCAAGTTTTTTTTAGTTTAAAATACTTAAAGTATATCAAAATTCTTTTGATAGGAGGGAGTTCTATTCCAAATTTTTTAGAAAAAAAATTGAAAAAAATTTCAACAATTTGTTATGCAACTTATGGAATGACAGAAACTCTAGGTCATATAGCTATAAAAAAAATTAATGGAGTTAGAGAACATTCTTTTTATCAATCATTTGATGATATAAATATAAGTATAGATAAAAGAAATTGTTTAGGTATTTTTTCTACGTGTTGTATGGATAAATTTATTCAAACCAATGATATTGTTCGTATTATTTCCAATAATACATTTGTTTGGATAGGAAGATATGACAATATTATTAATAGTGGAGGAATAAAAATTATTCCTGAATTAGTAGAAAAAAAAATAAGTCATTTTATTCCTTTTGATAAACGATTTTTTATATCATCTATACCAGATAAAATTCTAGGAGAAAAAATTATTCTTATTATAGAGGGAAACCCTTTTTCTTTAAAAATACCAGAATTTGTTTTTAATGGAAAAAAAAAGTTTTATAAACCAAAAAATATTTTTTTTATTTCTCATTTTATAGAAAATCCACTAGGAAAAATAAAAAGAAAAGAGACTACTAAAAGTTTAATAAAAACATTTTCTTGGTAAAATTCTTTTTTTACTATTTATTATAAACATGTAATAAAAAAAAAGAAATTACTATATTTGTATTTTTACCTTGTTTGATTAGATCTATATAATAAATAGATGAATTATTTTGTGAATATACGATTTTATATAAAAAAAATAGATTATTCTATTACAGAATAAGATAAAAAATCTTATGTTTGAGAAAAAATTAAACTATGTTCAATATAATTAGTAAATATCATCTGATAGTAGATAAATAATCTTAATGAATAATTTTGTAAAAAAAAAAGTTACAATAGAATTTTTTATCGAAATTTTTTTATATAATTATTTTATCTATACTATAACATCACATATTTTTTACTTTCCTAAATTAATAATAATAATTAACAATAATAAAAATATCACTTTAAAAGTGATTGGATAAAAAATTTACATATATTATTTGTAGGTAAGAATTATGTCGTAAGTCATTCTAATTTAGAATATTAATTATGATAAAAATTTATCAATAGAATGTATATGATTCAATCATAAAAATGAAATAAATGTTAAGTTTTTTAAGTACCATATTTGAAAATAATAAAAATAAAAAATTTATCCCTAATAAGAAAAAATCCGAAAATTTTGTAAAAAAATTATTTTATCTTTTATTTACTCCTGATAAAAAACTTTTAAATGATATAATTTATCTAGAAAATGATTACAAAAAATTACAAAATATATTATACGAAATTCTTATTGATTTAAATATTGATTCAAAAAATTCTATAAATATTTCCAAAAGTTTTTTTTCAGAAATTCCTAATATTTACCAAACATTGATTATAGATGCTCATGCTATATTAGAATCGGATCCAGCAGCAACAGTAATAGAAGAAATTTTTCTTTCTTATCCTGGATTTTTTGCTACTGCATTGTATAGAATAGCACATCAATTACATATTCAAAATATTCCAATTATTCCAAGATTAATTACAGAATATGCACATAGTAAAACCGGAGTAGATATTCATGCATCTGCAAAAATAGGAAAAGCTTTTGCAATTGATCATGGAACTGGTATTGTTATAGGTTCCAGTACAAATATAGGAGAAAAAGTTAAAATATATCAAGGAGTTACTCTAGGAGCTATTCATGTAGATAAAAAATTACAAAATAAAAAACGTCATCCTACTATAGAAGATAAAGTAACTATTTATGCAGGAGCTACTATTTTAGGAGGAAAAACTGTAGTAGGTCATGATAGTATTCTTGGAGGAAATGTTTGGATTACACGAAGTATTCCTCCTTTTTCTATAGTGTATCAAAAAAATGAAACAAAAATGAGAAATAACATTCCACTTTCTAATTCTATAAATTTCACAATATAAAAAAAGAAATGAAAGTTGATAGTATTTTAAAAACTATTGGTAATACTCCTCATATACGTCTCAATAAGTTATATCCTAATCATCAAGTATGGATGAAATTAGAAAAAAGTAATCCAGGAGGAAGTCTAAAAGATAGAATAGCACTATCTATGATAGAAGATGCAGAGCGGGAAGGTCTTCTTCATAAAGGAGATATCATTATAGAACCTACTTCCGGTAATACGGGAATAGGACTTTCTATAGTTTGTGCTGTAAAAGGATATCGTCTTATTCTAGTTATGCCAGAATCAATGAGTATAGAAAGAAGAAAATTATTTTCTATTTTTGGATCCAAATTTATTCTTACTCCGAAAGATAAAGGAATGATAGGAGCTATTCAGAAAGCAAAAGAATTAATCAATACTATTCCAAATTCTTGGATGCCAAGACAATTTGATAATATTTCTAATACAAATACTCATAAGATAATAACTGCAAAAGAAATAATAAAAGATTTTCCTGAAGGAATAGATTACTTTATTACAGGAGTAGGGACAGGAGGACACATTACTGGAATTGGAGAAGTTCTAAAAAATAAATTTCCTAATATAAAAATTTTTTCTGTGGAACCTATAGAATCTCCAGTAATATCTAGTGGGAAATCCAGTCCACATTTTCTACAAGGATTAGGTGCAGGTTTTATTCCGTCTATTTTAAACGTAAAAATATTAGATGGATCTTTTTTAGTTTCTAAAGAAGAAGCTTTTGATTTTGTTAGAAAAACAGCAAATAAAGAAGGTATTCTTGTAGGAATATCTACAGGAGCGTCTTTATCGGCTATAAATAAACAACTATCTCATTTATCCGAAAAATCTATTATATTAACGTTTAATTATGATACAGGAGAAAGATACATTTCAGTAGATGGTCTTTTCTAGAAAAAAATTAAGATATAATCCAATTTAATTTTTTTATAAAAATTATTAATTTAAAAAAATCATATCCTAATTTTAGGAATTAGATTTAGTAATCAATCGGGATTAAACTAAGTTAGTTAGGAAATAAATCAAAAATTGTTTGATATTTTGTAAAAAAAATTATATAAAAATTAATAATTTCAAAATTAAGGTAAACATTATTTATAAAATAGATAGAATCGATAAAATTTGTTTTTTTATTAAAAAAAAAATAAATTTATGATACTAAATTTAGTTATAATATTTTTGAATTTATTTAAAAAAAAAGTTCATTAATAAATGATGAATTTATAATAAAAAAAATGATATAATTCATAATTATATGGGATAATTATTTCGGATTATATTCATATTTGATAAAAATCAAATTGACGATAATGTTATCTGAATCCAATAAAAAAATATTTTTTAAATTAATCAATGAATCCTCTAAGAAAGAAATTATATGGATGAATGGTTATATTTACGGATTTTTATCTTCTTCTTGTAAAAAAGATATAAAAATAGAAAATAAAATTACATTAGTTTATGGAACTGAAACAGGTAATGCTAAAAATTTAGCTATTGAGGTTTATAAAAAAATAAAAAAGAAAGAATTCCCGATAAGATTAATTGGTTTAGATCAATATCAATTACAAGATTTAGAAAAAGAACATTATTTATTTATAATAATTAGTACTCATGGAGAGGGAGACCCTCCTTCTTCTTCCAAAACTTTTTTTAATTTTATTCATAATAAAAATATTATTTTAAATAATTTGAAATATAGTGTATTGGCGTTAGGTGATAAATCTTATTCTTTTTTTTGTAATGCAGGAATAAATGTGGATAAACGTCTGTATCAAATAGGTGCAAAAAGAATAATACCATTATATAAATGTGATGTTATTAATTATGAAGAAAAGGCTGATCAATGGATCTTAGAAATTTTCAACTTTTTTAATAAAGTAAAAAAAAAAAAACAATGTAGAAAAAATAGAGAAATAGATGGAAAAATATTAAATGTTATACTTTTAAACAATAAAAAAATAGGGATTAATAAAGAAATTTATCATATAGAAATTTATATTCAAAAAAAAATTAAATATTTTCCAGGAGATTCTGTAGGAATATTTCCTGAAAATCCATTAAATGAAGTAGATAGTCTTATAGAAGAAATTTCTTTTACTAAAAAAAAAGAGTTAGCAGAATATAATAAAAAAAATAATATATTTTATTTGTTCAAAAAAAAATTAAATATTCTTTATTTATCAGATAATTTTTTAATAAAATATTCTTCTCTTTCGGGAATAAAAAATATTACTTTAAATAAAAAATGGAAACTTATTGAACTATTAAAAGAATTTCCTATGAAGAAAGAATTTTTATTAGAAAATCTTATGGAAATAATAGAACCGATAAAACCTAGATTATATTCTATTTCTTCTTCTCCTAATGTTCATCATGGAGAAATACACATAACTGTATCTCGTCATAGCTTTCAATTAAACGGAAAAACTGTATATGGTCATTGCTCCAATTTTTTATCTAAATTACAAAAAGGAGATAAATTAACCTTTTTTATTCATCAAAATCACTTATTTAGATTACCACCAAATCCAGAAAAAGATATTATTTTAATTGGAACCGGTACTGGTATAGCTCCTTTTAGATCTTTTTTATATGAAAGACAAGTAATGGGGGGTATTGGTAGAAATTGGTTATTTTTTGGAAATCAATATTCTGATTCAGATTTTTTATATCGAACAGAAATCGAAAATTGGAAGAAAGAAGGAATTCTTTATCATGTAAATCTTTCTTTTTCTAGAGATCAAGAAAAAAAAATATATGTACAAGATAAAATATGGGAAAATCGTATAGAATTTTTTTCATGGATAAAAAATGGAGCATACATTTATGTTTGTGGAAAAAAATTTTTTATGAGTATAGATGTTGAAAAAGTAATCCATAACATAATACAGAAAATAGGAAAATATGATTCGAAATTATTTATAAAAAAAATGAAAAAGGAAGGAAGATATTTAAAAGATGTATATTGAAAAAAATACTTAAATATAAAAAATGAATAACAAAATAATAAATATTAGTATTATTAGATAAATAATCTAATTTATTTTGATTTATTAATAAATTTTCTCATTATCAAAATTAATACATGTTTTACCAAAAGAATATCATAGAAATATCTTATTGATTAAAATTTTTTGTTTTATAATTTTTGAATTTATTATTTAAAATAATAATTTTTTCTACAATCTTTTTTTCCATTTTATATTTAGATTCCTTAGTCCATCCAGCAATATGTGGAGTTAATATTACTTTATTAGAATCAATTAAATAAAAAAAACTTTTAGGAAGCTTATGATGATTAAAAATATTTTCAAAAGAAAAATTTTCATATTCTAATACATCCAAACATGCTCCATATACCTTACCAGTATTTAATGCTTTTACCAAATGATGTGTAATAACACATCCTCCACGAGAAGTATTTATAAAATAAAAAGATTTATAAAATTTATTAATAAAATTGGAATTTATCATTCCTTTTGTCCTTTCTGTATAAGGAACGTGTAAACTTATTATGTCTGATTTTCTAAAAATAGTATTCATATCTACTTGTTTAGCATAAATATCTCCTATTTTTGGTAAAATATCATAACATAATATTCTAGAATCAAATCCTGAAAGTTTTTTAGCAAAAGCTTTTCCTGTATTTCCATATCCAATGATCCCTATAGTTTTTCCCATAATTTCTGTTCCTCTATTTCTTTCTCTATTCCATATTCCCTCTTTAATTTCTTGATAAGAACGAATTATATGATTTTTCACACACAAAAGCATTCCTATAGCATGTTCTGCTACAGCATCCTTATTCCCTTCTGGAGAAGAAATTAAAGTAATTCCTTTTTGAAAAGCATTATTTTTATCTATATTTTCTGTACCAGATCCAATACGAGCTATAAATTTTAAATTTTCAGCTCTATCAATAAATTGTTTATCTATTTTTAACCTACTTCTTAAAATGATTCCATCATACATAGATATATCAATTTTATTAATTGAATGCTTATAATTTTCATCACAAATAAATCCTTTTTTTTGTAATTTATACTTAATAAAAGGATGTCCTTTCTCTAAAATTAATATTTTTTTGATCATAAAATCATAGATTAATAATAATTATTATTTATCGTAATATTTATTATTTTCCGTATTTAAATTATTATTAATATCAATAATTTCTTCTAAAGAATCTTCTTCTTCTTTATCCTTTTTTTCTTCTTGATCTAAGATACTTTCTTCACATTTTTCCCAATGATATTGATAATTTTTTGGTTTACGAAATAATAATTTTTCATAATAAATTAAATTCATTTTTTTATATAAACTGTTCATATAATATGCCCATATAGGTAAAGCCATATTTGCTCCTTGCCCAAACTTAATATTATCAAAATGAGTAAATCGATCTTCCCACCCTACCCAAACACCAGTTGTTAAATTTGGAACCATTCCTATAAACCATCCGTCTGAATTTTCATTGGTAGTTCCAGTTTTTCCAACTACGTCTCCTATAATATTATAATATTTTTTTAATCTATTAGCTGTTCCATATTGAACTACTCCTTGCATTAATTTTAACATGATATATGCTACTTCTTCACTAAAAACTTGTCTTCTGCTAATGTCTATATGTTCTTTAATTAAATTTCCATTTTCATCTTCTATTTTTACTAATAAACTAGGTTTTAAATAAATACCATAATTGGTAAATGTATTAAATGCTCCAGTCATTTCATACAAGGTTAAATCCGCAGCACCTAATGCTATAGATAAATGATCTGGTATGGATGACTCAATTCCCATTTTCTTAGCTAATTGTATTACTGGTCCTGGAGTAACTTGTGATATAATACGAGCTGAAATAGTATTAACGGAAAAAGCTAATCCATCTTTTAATGTAAAAGTTCCTCCATATTTTCCATTAGAATTTCTAGGATTCCATTTTCCTAAATGAAATTTTTCATTAGAAATTCTTGTACAAGGATTATAATGTAATTCATTAATAGCTGTTGCATATAAAATAGGTTTAAAAACAGAACCAACTTGTCGTTGTGTTTGTGCTACATGATCATATTGAAAATAATTAAAATCCACTCCTCCTACCCATGATTTTATAAATCCTGTAGATGGTTCAATAGATAATAATCCTGCTTGAATAATACTTTTTTGATAACGAATAAAATTCCAAGGAGATATTAGTACTTTTTTAGATCCATTCCAAGTAAATAATCTTATTAATTGTGGTTTTTTAAATTCTTCTATGATTTTTTCTTCAGTAAACCCTTTTTGTTTTAAATTTTGATACAAAGGATTTCTATGCATAGAGGATGTAAGAATTCTTTTGGTTTTCTCCTGAGAAATATTTGAAAATGGAGCATTTTTATTTTTTTTTTGAAAGTGATTAAATAAAATTTGTAATTTAGTTAGATGTTTACGAACAGCCTTTTCTGCAAGATCTTGCATTTTAGCATCTATAGATGTATATATTTTTAACCCACTAGAATAAAGATTTAACTTAAGTCCAGTTTTTTCTTGATATTCATTTAGAGATTCTTGTACTTCTTTTTTTAAAAATTCTCCATAATAAGTAAGTAATTCAAAATCTTTTTTTTGCATTTTGAAATGTATTGTTATGGGTTTTTTTAATTCTTTTTCGTATTGAAATCCATTTAAAAAATTATATTTTTTCATTTGATATAGAACTAAATTTCTTTGTTTTTTAGCTCTACTAGGATAATTCTTTGGATTATATAAAGAAGGATTCTCTAACATACCAACTAAAATTGCGCATTCTCCTAGATTAAGTTCAGAAACTTTTTTATTAAAATAAGTGTGAGATGCTGTCTCTATTCCTTTTGCGTTATACAAAAAATCAAACTTATTGTAATACATAGTGATAATCTCTTCTTTTGTATAACGTTTTTCTAATTCAATAGCCATTATCCACTCTAAAAGTTTTTGATATATTCTTTGTAATTTATTTTTTGCAGATGCTCTTGTAAAAAGAAGTTTTGCTAATTGTTGAGAAATCGTACTACCTCCTCCTTTTTTTCCTAGTAAAAGAATAGCTCTAAGAAGAGATTTAGCATCAATCCCAGAATGATATCTAAAACGAATATCTTCTTTTGCTATTAAAGCATTTACAAGATTTTTTGGTAACTGTTGATAAGTAATTAAAGTTCTATTTTCTGAAAAAAATCTACCTAATAATATTCCATTCGAATCATATACTTCTGATCCTACCTCCATAGTAGGATTTTCTATATCTTTGGTACTAGGCAAAGTCCCTAAATATCCTTTAGAAATAGCATAAAAAACTATAAAAAATGTACTAATACCTATAAAAAATAAAAACCAAAAGTAAAAAATAAGTACACGAAAATAAGAATTTATTTTTATCCTATTTTTCTTTTTCAACACGAATATTATTTGTTAAATATATTATTTTTTTTATTATATAGATAAATTTTTAAATGTTAATTCTGTTTTATGAATAGAATTAACTGTAGATAATTTTTCTAAAGGTGGTGCTATTTGATTTTTTTTATTTTTTTCTAAAATTTCTTTAACTTTTTTTACTTCTAGTTTAAACCAAATATTTGGTTTTTTAATATAAGAAAACCACATTTTTCGTTTAAAAACATCAATTTTCATGCATTTAGCAATTCCTTTTTCTGTATGAATTTTACTATTAAAATCTGGAAAATCTTTCATGTAAGATAAATAAATGTCTAATTCATAATTCAAACAACATTTTAACTTACTACATTGACCTGTTAGTTTCTGGATATTTATGGAAAGTTGCTGATATCTTGCTGAATTAGTAGTAACACTTTTAAAATTTTTAATCCAAGTAGAACAACAAAGTTCTCTCCCACAAGATCCTAACCCTCCAATTTTTGCCGATTCCTGTCTATATCCTATCTGACGCATTTCTATACGTGTGTGAAAACATATAGCTAATTTTTTAATTAAGTTTCTAAAATCAATTCTATTATCAGCTGTATAATAAAAAATCGCTTTTTCTCCATCACCCTGATATTCTACATCACTAATTTTCATAGAAAGATTTAATTTTTTTACAATTTTTTTAGCTTTTAATAAAGTTGAAAATTCTTTTTTCTTAAAATATTTCCAAATATTAATTTCTTTATCGGTTGATTTTTGGTATATTGTTTTATATTCATTTAAATTAGTATTCTTATTTTTTCTTATTTGTAATTTCACTAGTTCTCCAGTTAAATTAACAACTCCTACATCATATCCTATTCCATATTTAGTTTCTACAGTAACCATATCTCCTTGATTAAGGATCAATCTTTTTTTATTAATAAAAAATTCTTTTCTATTATTTTTAAATCTAATCTCAATAATATCATATTTGTAATATTCAAAAGGAGATTTTATATTAGATAACCAATCTAATAATGGATTATCACTACTATAACATGTTTTTTTTTGGATTTCTTTTTTTTCAAGAGTGTTTTTATTTTTTAAACATTTAAAACAACCAGAACATGATTTTTTCATCATTTAATAAATAATCAGTTTAAAAATAAAAATAAAACTTTTATTATAGATGCTTATTATTTTTAAATAAAAAATTATAATTTTATAATTATGGATCGTTATGCTAAAATAGCTATATTTCCAGGATCTTTTGATCCCATTACTTTAGGACACTATGATATTATTGTTAGAGCTTTAAACTTATTTGATAAAATTATCATAGCTATTGGAGATAACTTGGGGAAAAAAAATATGTTTTCTATTAAAAAAAGAAAAAAATGGATCCTAAAAACTTTTTCTAATTTAGAAAATAAAATAGAAGTAGATTCATTTAATGGTTTAACTATTTCTTTTTGTATAAAAAAAAAATTCAATTTTTATTGAGAGGAATTAGAAATCAATTGGATTTAGAATTTGAAAAAAACATACTATATACTAATCAACAATTACATAAAAAATATGTTATTGAAATTTTTTATCTCATAGCTTCTTATGATAAATCTCATATTAGTTCTTGTGTTGTGAGAAATATGATCAAAAGAGGAGAAGACTATACCTTATTTGTTCCTTCTTCTGTTAGAATATGAAGTATTTTATTTTTCAAGTAATATTATCAATCCAATCAAGAATAATTTGTTTTTTTTCTAAATTAATATCTAAAAGTTTTACCTTTATTTTATCTCCTAAATGATAAATTTTCTTTTTTTTTTTACCGATTATAGTATAACTATCTGAATTTAAAACATAACAATCTTCTTTAATATCACGTAATCGAACCATTCCTTCTATTTGAAACAATAATAAATCAACATAAACACTCCAATCAGTTAACCCTGTAATTATTCCGTAAAATTCTTTTCCTAAAAATTTTTTTATGTATTTTACTTGTATATATTTTAAAAATTCTCTCTCTATATCTATAGCTAAACGTTCTTTATTACTACAATATTGAGTTTGTTCTTCATAAAATTCTATATCTTTTAGTTTTTTACTTTTTACATTATTTTTTTTCACCATTAAATAATAGTGTAATAAACGATGAGCTATGATATCTGAATATCTCCTTATAGGAGAAGTAAAATGAGTATAATAAATAAAAGACAAGCCATAATGACCTATATTTTTTGTGGAATATTTAGCTTTGCTCATAGAACGAAGAATTAAGTTTTCTATCATGTTTTGTTCAGGTTTTCCTTTAATTCTTCTTAGTAAATGATTGATAGAATTTTTTAAATTTTTTAAATCTAAAAAATATCCTAAGGGCTCTATAATTTTTTTCAATAAAAATATTTTTTTAGGATCTGGTTCATCATGAATTCTATAAATATATAATTTGTTAGAAGGTTCTCCATTTAAATTTAAGCTAACAAATTCTGAAATTTTTTGATTAGTCAGTAACATAAATTCTTCTATCAAGTGATGAGCATCATTATTTTTTTCTAAATATAAAGATATTGGATTATTTTCTTTATCTAAATGAAACTTAACTTCACTTTTTTCTAAATAAATTGCTCCATTATTTAATCTCTTTTTAGTTAATATTTTAGAAAATAAAAATAAAGTGTAAATATCTTCATAAAAATCCCCTTTTTTTTCATCTATAATTTTTTGAACTTCATCATATGTAAATTTTTTATTAGATCGTATAATTGTTTTTCCAAACCAACTTCTCAATATTTTTCCTTTTTTATCTATATCAAAAATATAAGAAAAACTTAACCTATCTTTTTTTGGTTGTAAAGAACAAATATCATTGGATAATAATTCCGGAAGCATAGGAATTACTTTTCCTACAAGATAAATAGACGTAGAACGTAAATATGCTTCTTTATCTAATAAACTATCTTCTTCTATATAGTGAGATACATCGGATATATGTACTCCTATTTCCCAAATATCAGAATTTAATTTTCTAATTGATAGAGCATCATCAAAATCTTTAGCATTTATAGGATCTATAGTAAAAGTTTTTATGTATCTCATGTCTCTTCTTATAGTTTTATCTGAATTTTTTTTAGAAAAAATCTTTTTAGTTTCATCTTCTACTTTTTTAGAAAATTTGTAAGAAATTCTATTTTCTTCTAATAATGAATAAACTTCAGTTTCATAATCTCCATATTTTCCGAATATTTTAATTATTTTTCCTACAGGATTTTTTAAATTTCTAGGCCATGATATGATTTGAACTAATACTTTATTATTATGATGATATTTTTTTAATTTTTTATCATTTATTGGAATAAGAATATTTACGTGAATATTAGAAACTATTACTAATCCATATTCAGAATCGGAATGAATTTTTAATATTCCAATATATTTTTTATTTTTTCTTTTAATTACTTTTAATACTTCTCCCTCCATTTTTATTCCTGTTCTATTTTTTTTGAACCTAATTTTTACTAAATCGCCTTCTAAAGATTGATTTATTTTATTTTTTGGGATAAAAATATCTTTTTTAACTCCCTCTATACTTACAAAGGCATATCCGTGATTAGTTACATTAATAAAACCTATGGCAAAATTAATACAATGTTTATTTTTTATTTTTTTTTCTGATTTCATGATAAAAGCATGTCTTTATAAAGAACTAAAAAACCTACAATCTACGAGATTTTATCTAAAAAATGATTTTATATTTTTATTTTAAAATTTAAGGCATTGAATATTATTTATTATATTTGCAACGATCCGTTTCTTTATATTATAAAAAAAAATAACTCTTAAGATGACAGGTAAACGTATATTATATGTTTCTTCAGATTTATTTCCTTTTTCTTCAGAGAACCACATCTCTTTATCAGTTTTGAAAGTTACTAAGTTTATGCAATCAATAGGGAATGATGTACGTATATTTATGCCTCGTTTTGGTGTGATAAATGAAAGAAGACATCAATTACATGAAGTTATTCGTTTGTCAGGTATAAATTTAGTTATTAATAATGTTGAACATTCTTTATGGATAAAAGTAGCATCCATACCTGATGCTAGACTACAAGTTTATTTTATAGATAATGAGGAATATTTTAAAAGAAAGGCTATAGATAATGATGAACATGGTGTCTTTTTTAAAGATAATGATGAAAGAGCTTTATTTTTTACAAAGGGAGTTTTAGAAACTATAAAAAAATTAAATTGGAAACCTGATATTATCCATATATATGGATGGATTAGTTTTTTCATTCCTTTGTATATTAAAAATTTATATAAAAATGATCCTTTATATCAAAATGTAAAAATAGTAGTATCTATTTATAATAAACCTTTTTTAAATTATCTAGATAAAGATGTTATTAAAAAAGTAAAACTAGATGGTATTAAATCTAGAAAACTTAAATTATTAGAAAATCCGGATTATTTTAATTTAGTAAAATTATGTATATATTTTTCGGATGCTATAATAAAAGGAGATTTATCTTTTCCAAAAGAAATAGAAGATTATATAAACATTAATAAGTTGTTAGTATTAGAATATTATCCTGTAGAAAAGATAGAAACTGTTTATCAACAATTTTATAAAGAAACTGTTTTAGAATAGTAGTATTGATTAATTATAAAAACTTCTAATTTCTAAGTTAGAATGTGTGGTATAATTGGTTATTTAGGTGACAGAGAAGCTTATCCTATTATTATTAATGGATTAAAAAAATTAGAATATAGAGGATATGATAGTTCTGGAATTGCTATATTTTATGAAAATGGATATAGTTTATGTAAAACTAAAGGAAGGGTTTATGAATTAGAGAAAAAAATATATTCTTGTAAGATAAAAGTAAAAGGAACTTCTGGAATAGGTCATACAAGATGGGCTACTCATGGTATTCCTGATGATTTGAATGCTCATCCTCATGTTTCTAATTCTAATGAATTAATTATGATTCATAATGGAATTATAGAAAATTATTATTCCATTAAAGTTATTTTATTAAAAAATGGATTCACTTTTAAAAGCGAAACAGATACAGAAGTCCTTGTAAATCTTATTGAATATGTTAAAAAAGAAAATAAATTTTCTTTAGAAGAGGCGGTAAGAATTTCTTTAAATGAAATAGTAGGAGCTTATTCAATCGCTATAGTAGATAAATATAATCCAGAAACAATAATCATAGCAAAATTAGGAAGTCCTCTTGCTTTAGGAATTAATAAAAAAGAATTTTTTATTGCGTCTGATCCTATTCCTTTTATAGATTATACAGATAACGTGATTTATTTAAAAGATGGAGAGATGGCAATTCTTAAAAAA
Source organism: Blattabacterium cuenoti (assembly GCF_014251655.1). Lineage (NCBI taxonomy): Bacteria > Pseudomonadati > Bacteroidota > Flavobacteriia > Flavobacteriales > Blattabacteriaceae > Blattabacterium > Blattabacterium cuenoti. The sequence continues at coordinate 368,843 of NZ_CP059225.1, read as the reverse complement.
GGAGAAGAATTAGACCTTAGAAAGATTCTAGATAATCATAAACTCAATCCAATTATTAAAAAACTACAAATAAATTTAAAAAAAATTGAAAAAGGAAAATATAAATATTTTATGTTGAAAGAAATATATGAACAACCAAAAACAATTTTAGATACTTTACGTGGTAGATTATTAATTCCAAAAGGAATCATTTGTATTGATGGAATTGAGTCTCATAAAGATATTTTTATTAATGCTAAATCTATAACTATAGTAGCATGTGGGACATCATGGCATGCTAGTTTAATCGCAGAATATTTATTGGAAAAATTAGCTCGTATTCCAGTAGAAGTGGAGTATGCTTCTGAATTTAGATATAGAAATCCTATTGTAAAAGAAAAAGACGTGATTATTGTAGTTTCTCAATCTGGAGAAACAGCGGATACTTTAGCTGCTTTAAAATTAGCAAAAAATAAAGGAGCTTTTGTTTTTGGAATTTGTAATGTAGTAGGTTCATCTATTTCACGAAATGTAGATGCTGGTGCTTATACACATGCAGGTCCTGAGATAGGGGTTGCTTCTACAAAAGCATTTACTGCACAAATTATAATTTTTGTTTTATTGGCTTTGAAAATAGGAAAATATAGATTATCTATAAATGATAATCAATATCAATCTTTATGTAAAGAACTTGGATCTGTTTCAGAAAAAGTAGATCATGTTTTAAAAGTAAATCAATATATAAAAGAAATATCTAAAGTATATTATCATGTTAATAATTTTCTTTATTTAGGAAGAGGGATTAATTTTCCAGTAGCTTTAGAAGGAGCTTTAAAATTAAAAGAGATATCCTATATTCATGCAGAAGGTTATCCAGCTGCAGAAATGAAACATGGACCTATAGCATTAATAGATAAAAATATTCCAGTAGTTATTATTGCAACAAAAAAAGTATGCTATGAAAAAATAATAGGAAATATTCAAGAAATTAAAGCTAGAAAAGGTAAAATTATAGCTATAGTTAATGAAGGAGATATTCAAGTAAGTATGATGGTTGATCATGTTATAAAAGTTCCAGAAACATCTGAAGAGCTTAGTCCATTAGTCACTATTATCCCTCTTCAATTATTAGCTTATGAAATAGCTTATATACGAGGGAAAAACGTTGATCAACCGAGAAATTTAGCTAAATCAGTAACAGTGGAGTAAAGTAAATTTACTCATGATTTTTTTATTTACGTATAAAATTTCATATCAGTTTTATTCTAAACGTTTGTTTTAACGTATATAATAAAAATATTCTACTAAATTCAAGAATAATTTTATTTATATATTTATAAAAATACTATTTAATAAAGTAGTTTTAAGTAAGTGTCCCCCTACATACATAAAAAAAGATTTTACTTAGTACTGAAAAAATAAAATATCATTATTTTTTTAATTCAAAAATATCAAATATCACTGGATAATCTCTATTTTTTTACTTTATCTTGACAAAGATAAAAGACTAATATTTTTTTACTAATTTTTTTTAACTATAGATAATCATAAAAAATTAGAATAATAAGTGATGAAATAAAATTTTTGGAAAAGTTTTAATAATTTTTTTTTATAAAAAGGCACAGAGCGGAATCGAACCGCTATAAAAGGTTTTGCAGACCTCTACCTTACCATTCGGACACAGTGCCAAAAAATTTTTAATCATTTAAAACAACACATACACTATCTATTACAGAACCTTGTAATGGTGGATTATTCTTACATATTTTTATTTTTGCATGTCTAATTAAAATTTTTTTATATTTCTTAATTCTTTGAATTATTCTTTGAGCTAAATGTTCTATCAATTTAGAATGAATATTCATTTCTTCTTTTACAATACGATATAAATGTACATAATCTACAGTTTTAGACAAATCATCATGAATGGATGCTTCATAAAAATCTAATTCTACTTCAAGATTAATTGTATAATAAGATCCTAAAAGTTTTTCTTCTGGCATACATCCATGAAATCCAAATAATTTTATATTTTCTAGGATAATTTTTCCCATGAAAATTTATTTCACAGCTTTTTGATAATTTTTTTCTACTTTCTTCCAGTCAACAATATTCCAAAAAGAAGATATATAATCTAAACGTCTATTTTGATATTGTAAATAATAAGCATGTTCCCAAATATCTAATCCAAGTATAGGAACCCCGTCACAACCAGTATTATACATTAAAGGATTATCTTGATTTTTTGTTGAACAAATTTGTAATATTTTTTCTTTTACACATAACCAAGTCCAACCAGATCCAAAACAATTAGCTGCAATAGTAGAAAATTTATCTTTAAAAGAGTCAAAAGATTTAAAATATTTCTTAAAAATTTCATTTAAATATGGACTTGGTTGAACATATTTTGAATGAGGAATTAATATATCCCAAAAAATATTATGGTTGTAAAAACCTCCACTATTATTTCGTATTGTAGGAGTTTCCATATGTGCTCTTCTAAGAATTTCTTCTATGGACAAACTTTTCATATCTATGCAAGAAGATGATATAGCTTTATTTAAATTGTTTGTATAAGTAGCATGATGTTTATTATAATGAATATCCATAGTTTTTTTATCTATAAAAGGTTCAAAATCTTCATATGAATAAGATAATTTTGGAAGTTTAAATAGCATAATTGTATTTTTTATATGAAAAAGACAAATATAATTAAAAACATAATTTTTTATGTATTTATTATAGCTTTTATTCCAGGAAGTATTTTATTTTTTAAACTTTCTAACATAGCACCACCTCCAGTAGATAAATAACTTATTTTTTCTTTACATCCTTTTACCATTTTTAGTGAAGCAATAGAATCTCCACCTCCAATTAAGGAAAAAGAACCTTTTTCGGTAGTTTTTGCAATTGTTTTTATTATAGATTTAGTCCCCAAAGAAAAATTAGAAATTTCAAAAACTCCTACTGGGCCGTTCCAAAAAATAGTTTTGGATTTTTCTATAATGTTGCAAAAATATTTGATAGAAGAAGGACCTATATCTAACCCCATCCATCCATCTGGAATAGAATAAATAGGTACAATTTTAGTATTAGATGTCTTTTTAAAAGATTTAGAAATGACAACATCTTTTGGAAAAGATAAAATATTTATTTTGTTTTTTTTTTGATCAAGGATTTTTTTTAGTGTATTTTCAATTTTAATTATTTTATTATATTCAACAATAGAATCCCCCACTTTTCCTCCATTTATTTTTATAAATGGAAAAGCCATCCCTCCTCCTATTAGTAAATGATCAGCAATATCAATAATATTTTCAATTATTTCTATTTTAGAAGAAATTTTTGCTCCTCCTAATAAAAATGTAATAGGTTTTTTTCCTTTTTTTGATAAAAATTTATTGATATTTTGAATTTCTTTTTTCATAAGAAATCCTATACATTTTTTTTCCCCAAAAAATTTTGGAAGAATAGTAATAGAAGTATGCAAACGATGAGAAACACCAAAAGCATCATTAACATAAATATCTCCCAATTTTGATAGTTCAAAAGCAAAATGTTCGTTTTCTTCTTCTTCTTCTTTGTAAAAACGTAAATTTTCTAGTAATAAAATTTCACCGTTTTTTAATTGATGAACTTTTTTTTCTACATCTTTTCCTATACAATTTTCAAAAAAAAGTACATCTGTTTTTAGTTCTTTAGATAAAAAAGGAACTATAAATTTTAAAGAATAGATTTCAGATATTTTTCCTTTTGGTCTTCCAAAATGAGAAATCAAAACTATTTTTCCTTTTTCATAAAGAATTTTTTGAATAGTAGGAATACTATATTTAATACGTGTATTATCTGTTATTTGATGATTTTCATTCACAGGTACATTAAAATCTACTCTGATTAATGCAGTTTGATTTCTAAAATCAAAATTATTTATAGTTTTTATATATTCCATTTTTTAACAATCCATAGTATTACAAAAATAAAATAAATAAATTTTATTGTATATTTATCTTGATTGTAAGTGTCTTTTTTTTTGTATTTAAAAATCATTATGAAAATAGCAATAGGATCCGATCATACCGGAGTATATTATAAATATTTAATCAATAATTATTTATCTGAAATTGGGTATAAAATTAAAGATTTTGGATTTTATGAATATGGAAAAAAAGTTGATTATCCTGATTTTATACATCCTACAGCAGAATTTGTAGAAAAAGGAAAAGCTGATTTTGGAATTATTATATGTGGTAGTGGAAACGGAGCGGCTATAACTGCTAATAAACATAAAAAAATTCGTGCAGCACTAGTATGGAAAAAAGAAATAGCTTCTTTAGCAAGAAGACATAATAATGCTAATATTATTAGTTTACCTGCACGTTTTATAAGTGAAAATAAAATTTTGGAAATTATAGAAGTTTTTTTAAAAACGGAATTCGAAGGAGGACGGCATCAGATAAGAATAGAAAAAATAGATTAATAAAAAAATCCTCAGTAGCTCAGTTGGTTAGAGCATCTGACTGTTAATCAGAGAGTCGCAGGTTCGAATCCTGCCTGAGGAGTTTTTATTAAATTATTTTTTAACTAATTTTTATTAGTAATAAAATTGGAAACTATTTGAACTACTTTATTTTTTGTTTGAACTAGATCAATATTTAATAAAACAACATCAAATAATTTAGCATAATTATTTTCTTCTTTAACTCTTTTTAAACGTATATTTATTTGATTTTCATTAAAATATCTACCAGAATTTCTTATAAAGAGTCTTTTTTTTAAAATTTGAATGGAATCAACCATTAAGAATATAGATAAAGAATTATTTGGATATTGTTTTTTTAAGTTTATCCCCCCTTTTACATCTACATCCAATAAAATATGTTGATTAGATTTCCAAATTTTAAAAATTTCATTTCTCAAAGTTCCATAAAATAATTTAGGATAAACCTCTTCCCATTCAATAAATTGATGTTTTTTTATTTTAGAAATAAAAGTATTCGTGGAAATAAAATAGTAATCTATTCCATTTTTTTCCTTATTTCGCATAGATCTAGTAGTACACGAAACAGAAAATTTTAATTCTGGAAATATTGAAAGTAAAAAATGTGAAATAGTGGTTTTACCAGTTCCAGATGATCCAGATAAAATAATCATTTTTCCTTTTTTCATTATTAATTAATTTACTAACTTTGCTAGTTATTATAATGGAAAATTAAATTTTTATTAAAGGTTTATATGAAATTAGGAATTGTAGGAGTAACTGGAATGGTAGGTCGTGTAATGTTAGACATTTTAGAAAAACGGAATTTTCCATTAAAAAAATTATACCTATCTGCTTCTGATAAATCTATAGGAAAAGAAATTTTTTTTAAAAAAAAAATATTTAAGGTTATTAGTGTATATAACTTACTATTAAAAAAACCTGATATTGTATTATTCTCTGCTGGATCAACGGTTTCTAAGAAATGGGCTCCAAAATTTTCTAAAGTAGGGACTACTGTTATAGATAATTCTTCTGCATGGAGAATGGATTCTAATATAAAATTGATCGTTCCAGAAATCAATGCTCCAATTTTAAAAAAAGAAGATAAAATTATTGCAAATCCAAATTGTTCTACAATACAATTAGTAATGGTTTTATTTCCATTACATGTAGAATATTGTATTTATAGGGTTATTGTTTCTACTTATCAATCAGTAACAGGAACCGGAAAAAAAGCATTGGATCAATTAAACAGAGAAAAAAAAGGAGATAATTCTAGTAAAAAAATATATCCATATCCTATTTATCAAAATGTTCTACCACATTGTGATCAATTTACAGAAAATAATTATACGATAGAAGAAATTAAACTGATTAAAGAAACAAAAAAAATTATAAATGATCAAAATATTTCTATTACTGCTACAGCAGTACGTGTACCGGTTGTAGGAGGTCACTCTGAAAGTGTAAATATTACGTTTAAAAAAAAACCTAATACAGATCATATATCTAATATTTTATTAAAAAGAAAAGGAATAATAATTCAAGATGATCCAAAAAAAAACATTTATCCTATGCCATTATATGCTCATGGAAAAGATGAAATTTTTGTTGGTCGAATAAGAGAAGATTTTTCATTTCCTAATTCTATTAATATTTGGATAGTAGCAGATAATTTAAGAAAAGGAGCAGCTACAAATGCTATTCAAATTGCTGAATATTTAATAGATAAAAAATATATTACTTAGAAATACATTTTTCAATAATAATAGTATATTCTCCTAATACTTTCTTCATGTTTTTATAATATGTAATTATATCTTCTATATTACCTCTAGAAATTTTTTCAAAAATCTTAGATATTTCTTTACATACAACTATGTTTCTTTTCAATCCGAAAAAATATTTTATATCATTTAATGTTCGTAATAATCTATAAGGAGATTCATATAAAACAATTGTTCTATTTTCTTTAGATAAATTTTCTAATTTTATTTTTCTTTTTTTTTTAGGTAAAAAACCTATAAAAGTAAATTCATTGATAGGACTTCCAGAAGTTACTAATGCAGGTATTAAAGCAGTAGGACCTGGTAAACATTCTATAGAAATAGAAGCTTGTATACAAGATTGTATGAGTAAAAAACCAGGATCAGATATACCGGGAGTTCCAGAACTGGATATTAATGCTATTTTTTTTCCTTGTTTAATTTTTTTTATAAAATGAGGAATTACTTTATGTTCGTTATGGATATGATATCTACTTATATGATTTTTAATTTTATAAAAATCTAATAATTTTCTGGAAATTTTATAATTTTCTACTAAAATTATATCTACTTCCTTTAAAATTCTCAATCCTCTAAAAGTAAAATCTTCTAAATTTCCTATAGGTGTAGGTACAATATATAACATATTAAAATATGTAAAAAAAAAAAGTATTATAAAATTTTTGTAAGATAAAAATCCATAACTTTTAAATATGATCTAAAAAAATATGTAAAATACTTTTTTCTAAATTTCATCATCAACATAAAATAGTTAATAATTTTATTTCGACTAAAAATAGTTTATGCATTAAAACTTATAACAATATAATAATAATTAATGCTGATGAAATAAATAATAATGAGAGGTAAACAATATATATTTAGAAGTTATTTAGTATCTGGAGATATTATATTCAAATACGATTTAAACGGTTTCTTAAGAGAAGTTATTTTTCCAGAAAAACTTTCTTTATCACATTATATATGGATTGGAAAATACTTGCCTTATAATGAATCTATCATAAATAAAATGAAAAATACAAGGGCCGCTTTTTCTATAGAAGAAGTCCCTACAGATTTATCTTTCAATCGTTTTTGGAAAGATTATAGATATAAAGTAGGAAAAAAAAGAATGGCTGAAAATATATGGAATCGAATGTCGTTATCTGATAGAGTAAAAGCATTATCTTATATTCCTAAATATTTAGATCACGTCAAACGAACTGGACATGATCAAGCATATCCTACTACTTATTTAAATCAAAGATATTTTGATGGATAAATTGTTTATTTGAAATTATTTTCTATTATATCAATAGCTTTTTGTAAATCTAAAGAATTAGAATTAAAAAATATTTCTTTTTCAACTGGAAAAAATTTTTTTTTGTATTCTATATAAATATTATACTTATTTATTTTTAGTAATACTTCTTTTTTTTCAAAAAAACCTAATAATTTTGGTAATTCAATTATTTTCAGAGCTTCTAAAAAAGAAATTGTATTTATAGTTTGACTATTTAATAAAGGAAAAAATTTAGGTTTGTTTTTATCTTTTTTAAATTCTCCTATTTGAATTACCGGACCAAATCTAGCAATTTTAGCAAAAATTTTTTTATTAGATTTTGGATCTATTCCAAGAAAACGTTCTTTATGAATTTTATCTACATATTTTCGTACATATTGTATTTTTTGATTAAATTTTTCATAAAAATTTTCAACAATTTTAATCCAAGATTGTTTTCCTTTGGCTATTTCATCAAAATCTTTTTCTAAATTTGCTGTAAAATCATAATCCACTATTTTTTTAAAATTTTTTTCCAAAAAATTAACAATTAATATTCCTATTTCTGTAGGAATAAATTTATTTTTTTCTATTTCAGTAACTTCTTCATTTTTTTCCACGATAGAATTTTCTTTTAAAAGAAAATTTTTTATAATTTTTTTTCTTTTTATTATTTTATGTGTACTAACATAATTTCTTTTTTGAATAGCAGATATTATAGGTACATAAGTAGATGGTCTTCCTATCCCTAATTTTTCTAAATTTTTTACTAAAGAAGCTTCATTATATCTATATAAATGATTCTTAAATATTTGTTTAGCTATAATTTTTTCTTTTTCTAAAAAAGATCCTTCTTGGAGTTCTAAACGATCATATTTATCTTTTTTTTCTTCTTTATTTGTAATTTTCATAAATCCGTCAAATAAAACGGTCTTTTTTGTATAAATAAAAGGAATATTTAAATCGGTAGATTGAATATAGAAAATTTTTTTCTCTATTATAGCGTTTGTCATTTGTCCCATTATAGATCTGTTCCATATAAGGAGATAAAGATTTTTTTGATATATGTCTAGAGATTTTAGATAATTTTCTTCTTTATGATTAATTATAGTAGGACGAATAGCTTCATGAGCTTCTTGAGAAAACTTTTTTCTTTTAGAAAATTCTTTAATAGATAAATATTTTTCTCCATATGAAGAAAGAATGTAATTTTTTATCTCCAATAAAATATTTTTTGATAAATTCATACTATCTGTACGAATATATGTGATAAATCCTTTTTCATATAATTTTTGTGCTATTAACATAGTTTTCGATATAGAATATTGTAATTTTTTACAAGCTTCTTGTTGTAGAGAAGAAGTCGTGAATGGAAGTGATGGTTTTTTATTTTCATGTCGAATCACTATTTTTTTGACTTGAAAAGTAGTATTGATACATGATAATAAAGTTTTTACTATTTGTTTTTTATCTTTTATTTCTTTTTCTAATTTAGTATTTATAGTTATTTTCTTATCATTTTTCGTAACAAAACTTCCATATACTTGATAAATAGTAGAAGAAGAATTTGATTCTTTAATTTTATTTTCTCGTTCTACTATTAGTTTTATTGCTGGAGACTGTACTCTACCCGCGGAAAGTCCTGTATTAATTTTTTTCCATAAGACTGGAGATAATTGAAATCCTACTAATCTATCTAAAATTCGTCTTGTTTTTTGAGCATTTACTAGATCATAGTTAATTTTTCTCGGATTATTTATAGCATAATAAATTGCTTTTTTTGTAATCTCACGAAAAACTATTCTTCTATATTTTTCATTGGGTATATTAAATATTTTGCAAATTTGATAAGCAATAGCTTCTCCTTCACGGTCTTCATCAGAAGCAATCCAAATGATTTTATAGTTTTTTATAAGTGATTTTAGATTTTGAACTATTTTTTTTTTTTAGATAGAATTACGTAATTAGGTTTAAAATTTTTTTTAATATCAATTCCTATTTCTTTTTTAGGAAGATCTATAAGATGTCCGTAACTAGATACTACATGATAATTTTTCCCAAGAAACATTTGTATAGTGTAAGCTTTTATAGGAGATTCAACGATTACTAAATTTTCTTTCATATTTATTTTTTATTGATTTCTTTCTACAATAAAATTTACCATTATTTTCAATGCTTTTTTAATAGATCCTTCTGGATAAACTTCTAAAATTTTTAATGCGCTATTACGGAATTTTATCATTTTTTTTTGGGCATATTCTAATCCTCCATATTTTTTTACGTAATCAATTATTTTATGTCTTTTTCTACTGTTATAGTTATTTATAAAATGATAAATTTTCTTCTGATCTTTTTTAGAAGCTTTTTGAATAGTATAAATAAGTGGAAGTGTTATTTTTTTTTCTTTAAAATCAATTCCTATTGGTTTTCCTGTTAAATTTTTGTCTTTTTCTTCATAATCGAATAAATCATCTTTTATTTGAAAAGCTATCCCAATAAAAATTCCAAATTTTCTCATTTTCAACGCTGTCTCTTCATTTACATTCACCGAACGTGCTCCTCCTTCACAAGAAGCAGCAATTAAACTAGCTGTTTTATGGTAAATAATTTTATTATAAACATTTTCAGTTATATTTAATTGAGTAGATTTTTCCATTTGTAATAATTCTCCTTCGCTCATATTTTTAACAGTTTTACAAATTATTTTAAGAAGATCATGATAATTATTATTTGTCGCTAATAAAAGACTTTTAGAAAGCAAATAATCTCCTATTAAAACAGCTATTTTATTTTTCCATATAGCATTAATTGAAAAAGAACCACGACGAAAAGAACTATTATCTATTACATCATCATGAATAAGAGTAGCAGTATGTATAAGTTCTATCAGACAAGCTGTATGATACGTTTTTTTTTGAATAGTACCTAACATTTTAGCTATTAAAAAAACAAATATAGGACGTATTAATTTTCCTTTTCTTTGAAATAGATAATGATTAATTTTGTCTATAAGAGGATTATTGTTATTGATAATATTGATAAATTGTTTTTCAAATTCTTTTATTTCTTGTTTTATAGAATTTTTTACTGTTTTTAAAATGATTCTCATAATTATCTTACAAATGATAATAATTTTTAATTATTATAAAATTAACATAGCGTCTCCATAAGAATAAAATCTATATTTTTTTTGTATTGCTATTTGATATGCTTTCATAATTAAATCAAAACCTGCAAAAGCTACAGTCATCATTAATAATGTAGATTTAGGAATATGAAAATTTGTAATCATAGAATTTGCTATACTAAAATTATAAGGAGGAAAAATGAATTTGTTGGTCCATCCATAAAACGGATTTAAATTTTTACTAGAAGAAACACAACTTTCAATCGCTCTCATAGAAGAAGTTCCTACAGCACAAATTCTTTTTTTTTCTTGTATAGTATGATTAATAATTTTACAAGAGTACTCATCTATAAAACATTTTTCTGAATCCATTTTATGTTTTGAAATGTCTTCTACTTCTACGGGGAAAAAGCTCCCTAATCCTAAATGTAAAGTTATTTCTACTAAATTTATTCCTTTTATTTCTAATTTTTTTAATAAATGTTTAGAAAAATGTAAACCTGCGGTTGGAGCGGCTATAGATCCTTCTTTTTTTGCATATACAGTTTGATAACGTTCTTCATCATATTTTTCTGGTTTTCGGTTGATATATTTAGGTAAAGGGGTTTTACCTAACTTTTTTATTTTTTTAATAAGTTCTTTATGGGATCCTTCAAAATGAAGTTGTAAAATTCTTCCTCTAGAAGTTGTATTATCTATAACTTCTCCTGTTAATCCATATCCAAAATTTAATTTGTTCCCTACTCTTACTTTTCTTGCTGGATCAACTAATACATCCCAAGTTCTATCTTTGGGATCTAATTCTCTAAGTAAGAAAACTTCTATTTTAGCTTCCGTTTTTTCTTTATTTCCAAATAGTCTTGCAGGAAATACTTTGGTATTATTAATAATTAAAGTATCTCCTTCTTCAAAATATTGATATAGATCTTTAAATAATTTATGTTCTATTTGTTTATTATTTCTGTGAATAACCATTAGTTTAGATTCATCTCTTTCTTGAGAAGGATATTTAGCAAGAAGATTCAAAGGTAATTCAAAGTAAAAGTCTGAAGTTCTCATATATTAGTAAATAATGTAAAAATTTTTTACACTGATTTTGTCTAAAATTAAATTATTTTTTTTCTATATAGAAAAATATACATACATTTATTTTTTATTGAAAAAACTTTTTTTTTAAAAAAAAAAAGACGTATACTTGCACTCTTATAGTTCTTTTTAAGATGTAAAAAAAATAGCTTCTAGATCTGATATTTGGAGTATTTTTTTAATAAGGTTTTGTGTTATTAAATTTTTTACTACAACGGAGAGTTTGATCCTGGCTCAGGATGAACGCTAGCGGCGGGCTTAACACATGCAAGTCGAGGGGCAGCATGAAATCTGAAAAGATTTTGATGGCGACCGGCGTACGGGTGCGTAACACGTACGTAATCTACCTTTTGCTAGAACATAGCCTGAGGAAACTCGGATTAATATTCTATAATATAGTAGGATCGCATGATCTTATTATTAAAGCAGAAATGTGGCAAAAGATGAGCGTGCGTCCGATTAGTTAGTTGGTAAGGTAATAGCTTACCAAGACAATGATCGGTAGGGGGCCTGAGAGGGTGATCCCCCACACTGGTACTGAGATACGGACCAGACTCCTACGGGAGGCAGCAGTGAGGAATATTGGTCAATGGAGGAAACTCTGAACCAGCCACGCCGCGTGCAGGAAGAATGCCTTACGGGTTGTAAACTGCTTTTGTTTAGGAATAAAGATTCTTACGAGATAAGAATTGTGAATGTACTATACGAATAAGTGTCGGCAAACTCCGTGCCAGCAGCCGCGGTAATACGGAGGACACAAGCGTTATCCGGATTTATTGGGTTTAAAGGGTGCGTAGGCGGTTTATTTAGTCAGTAGTGAAATATTACAGCTTAACTGTTAAAATTGCTATTGATACTGGTAAACTTGAGTTAGATTGGAGTAGCTGGAATGTGTGGTGTAGCGGTGAAATGCATAGATATCACACAGAACACCGATCGCGAAAGCAGGTTACTAAGTCTACACTGACGCTGAGGCACGAAAGCGTGGGGAGCAAACAGGATTAGATACCCTGGTAGTCCACGCCGTAAACGATGATCACTAGTTGTTGGATTTTTTTCAGTGACTAAGCGAAAGTGATAAGTGATCCACCTGGGG
>NZ_CP059225.1:355007-355937 GCF_014251655.1 Blattabacterium cuenoti | reverse complement strand
CTAGCAAGACTGCCGACGTAAGTCGAGAGGAAGGTGGGGATGACGTCAAATCATCACGGCTCTTATATCTTGGGCTACACACGTGCTACAATGGTCGGTACAAAGGGTTGCTACTGGGTGATCAGATGCTAATCTCTAAAAGCCGATCTCAGTTCGGATTGGAGTCTGCAACTCGACTCCATGAAGTTGGAATCGCTAGTAATCGCATATCAGCCATGATGCGGTGAATACGTTCCCGGGCCTTGTACACACCGCCCGTCAAGCCATGGAAGTCGGGGATACCTGAAATCGGTAACCGTAAAAGGAGCTGCTTAAGGTAAAATCGATAACTGGGGCTAAGTCGTAACAAGGTAGCCGTACCGGAAGGTGCGGCTGGAACATCTCTTTTTTTAGAGTATTTTTCTTATTAAAAAAAAGGTCTAAATTCAGTCTAGGAGCTTTTTCCTTTAGTTATAGAGATTGATTTTTATCAGTCTCGTAGCTCAGATGGTTAGAGCGCTACACTGATAATGTAGAGGTCCGCGGTTCAATTCCGCGCGAGACTATTAGTTAGTTAGTTGAATTAATTAGTTAGGAAAGGGGGATTAGCTCAGCTGGCTAGAGCGCCTGTTTTGCACGCAGGAGGTCATCGGTTCAACTCCGATATTCTCCATTCATATTTTTATAAAGTTCTTTGACATACATATAATATACAATAATAGAGTAAAAAAGCTAATGAAGAGCGTATGGTGGATGCCTTGGCTCTGAGAGGCGAAGAAGGACGTGATAAGCTGCGATAAGCTGCGGGGATTGGCACATACAAATTGATCCGCAGATTTCCGAATGGGGAAACCTATCATATTGATGATATGATATTACTTTCTTAAGTAAAGCAAACCTAGAAAACTGAAACATCTAAGTATCTAGAGGAAAAGAAAACAATAGTGATTC